>NZ_HG322949.1:3414770-3451064 GCF_000723165.1 Janthinobacterium agaricidamnosum NBRC 102515 = DSM 9628 | reverse complement strand
AGATTGATTCCTGGCCGGTGAACGCCGCTCTGACCGCGGCCAGTATTTCATCCGAAAACGCGGCGTCGTCGACCGCGCGGGCCAGCGCCACTGCGCCGACCATCGCCGCCGCCATGACGATGGCGTCTTGCCGTGGATTGTTTTTCTGTTTCCATGGAAAGTGGCTTGCCAGTTTGCCGACCAGGTTTTTCAGGTGGAAGGTGAACGCGGGGCGCACCGCTGGCTGGTTGCGCACTTCGCCGGCCAGCGCCGCCATCAGGCAGCCGTCGCCCGGGCTGTCGCGGTGCCGGGTACTGACGTAGTCGATGATGTATTGCCGCATCGTTTCGGGGGCTTGCATGGCCGCGTCCAACCCTGCGCGCGAATGCGCCGAGCCGTGCAGCGTGCTTTCCGCCATCAACGCCTCTTTCGACGTGAAGTGGTTGTAGAACGGCCCGTGGGTCAGGCCGGTCGCTTTCATGATCTGGCTGACGCTGACGCCGTCAAAACCCTTTTCACGGAATAGGCGGGCCGCTTCGGTCAGAATGCGCTGGTGCTTTTCGGCGGTTTCTTCCGCAGGATATCGCATGTTGTATTCCTGATAATATATGTGGTCGCGAGTGTAATTTTTGTTGACATCATACATTGTATGCGTCATGCTTGCCAAAACTAAGCATGATGACTATCATGTTTCGTCATGCAAAGCATGATGTGTGTCATGTTTTGTCGCATGAATCATGATGAATGTCATGCTTTCCGTGTTGAAGCATGATGTTTGTCATGCTTGGGTAATCCCACGGGCTTTTTGCCTTAACCTGAAAGAAGGAATTATCATGAGCACAGCAAACACACCATCCAAGAAGGGCATCGCAGTCGTTACCGGCGCATCGTCGGGCTTGGGCGCGGTCTACGCCGACCGCCTGGCCGGCCGCGGCTACGACCTGATCCTGGTGGCACGGCGCGTCGAGCGTCTTGGCGTCCTGGCCAGATCACTGGCCGAGAAATACGGCGTCGCCGTGCGCGCCATCGCCGCCGACCTGGTCGTGCCCGCCGACTTGCAGCGGGTAGCCGATGAGCTGGCCGCCAACCAGGATATCACCATGCTGGTCAACAACGCCGGTGCATCGACGCTGGCGCCGCTGCTGACGATCAGCAAAGAGAAAATCGATGCGATGGACCGCGTCAACGTGACGGCGCTGACCGAACTGACGCACGCGATATTGCCGAAATTTAAGGAGCGCAATCACGGCACGCTGATCAATATCGGTTCCGTGTTGTCTTATCAAATTTTGCCGATTAGTACCATCTACAGCGGCGGCAAGGGTTATGTGATGAATTTCACGCGTGGTTTGCAACAGGAACTGGCCGATACCGGTGTCGTGGTGCAACTGGTATTGCCAGCCACTACCGCGACGGAAATCTGGGAGCTGAGCGGCGTGCCGCTGGAAAAGCTGGATCCTGCCACTATCATGAGCGCCGAGAATTGTGTCGACGCCGCGCTGGCCGGCCTGGACCAGGGCGAACTGGTGACCTTACCTTCGGTGGAAGACCAGGATTTGTGGGAGCAATACGATGCGGCGCGCCTGAAATTGTTTGCCGCCGGCCGTACCGGCAAGCCTGCCTCGCGTTACGGCCTGACAGCTTGATGCCATAAAACGTGGCGGCGGGGACAGGCCGTGTCCCTGCGGATCCATCTTGCTGAAACAGGTTCAGGCGGCGTTCAGCGCCTGTTCCAGGTCTTCCAGCAAATCATCGATATGTTCGATGCCGACCGACAAGCGCAGCATGTCTTCCGACACGCCGGCCTTGGCCAATTCTGCCGCGTCGAGTTGGCGGTGAGTGGTCGAGGCTGGATGCGTGGCCAGCGATTTGGCGTCGCCGATATTGACCAGCCGGGTAAACAGCTGCAGCGCATCGAGCACGCGGGCGCCGGCTACGCGCGGCTCGTCGGCCGGGTCGATTTTCAAACCGAAGGACAAGATGCCGGACGCCTTGCCGCCCATGTATTTTTTCACCAGCGCATGGTCTGGATGGTCTTCCAGGCCCGCGTAATTAACCCACGCTACTTTCGCATGCTGTTTCAAGTGTTTCGCCAGCGCCAGGGTATTGCTGCAAATCCGGTCCATGCGCAAGGCCAGCGTTTCGATGCCTTGCAACAGCAGGAAAGAATTCATCGGCGCGATCGCCGCACCCATATTGCGCAGCGGTACCACGCGGGCGCGGCCGATGTAGGCGGCCGGACCGAACGCTTCGGTATAGACCACGCCGTGATACGACACATCCGGCTGATTCAAACGCTTGAAACGCTCCTTGTGCTCGGCCCATGGGAAGTTGCCGCTGTCGACGATGGCGCCGCCGACCGTGGTGCCGTGGCCGCCCAGGTATTTGGTCAGCGAATGGACCACGATGTCGGCGCCGTGCTCGAATGGCCGGCACAGGTAGGGGCTGGGCACGGTGTTGTCGACGATCAGCGGAATGCCGTGCTTGTGGGCGATCTCGGCCAGCTTGGCGATGTCGGTGACGTTGCCTAGCGGATTGCCGATCGATTCGCAAAAGATTGCCTTGGTGCGGTCGTCGATCAGCGCGGCGAAGGTGTCCGGCTGGCGCGCATCGGCGAAACGCACCTGGATGCCGCTTTGCGGCAGCGTGTGGGCAAACAGGTTGTAGGTGCCGCCGTATAACTGGCTGGCGGAAATGAAGTTATCGCCCGCTTCGGCGATGGTCTGGATCGCGTACGTGATCGCCGCCATACCGGACGCCACCGCCAGCGCGGCGACGCCGCCTTCCAGCGCCGCGATGCGTTTTTCCAGCACATCCTGGGTCGGATTCATGATGCGGGTATAGATGTTGCCGGCCACTTTCAAGTCGAACAGGTCGGCGCCGTGCTGCGCGTTGTCGAAGGCATAGGCCACCGTCTGGTAGATCGGCACGGCGGCCGCCCTGGTGGTCGGATCGGGAGAGTAGCCGGCGTGCACGGCCAAGGTTTCGATTTTCATGGAACGTCCTGTACGAGTTGAAAGTGTTTGCCCATCGCGGTATTGCGGCGTCGTGCTGATCTTATTGTGCCATGCCGATTTTGTTAATTTAACATGTTTTATGGAATATTACGGCATAAGCTACGATGTTTTTTGATGTATCGTTGGCGGGTACCGGTCAGCGTTGGATGAATGGCGTCAGGCAGTGTGGTGCGCCTTGTCGGTCCTGATCAATTCGGGCGTGGTGGAGATCAGGATGCCGTCCGCTCCCGCATATATTTTCCGGTAGCGCAAATAGCCGGCCTTGGCGCCGGTAAATGGCTCGCGCCCCTTGGTATTCATCAACGGAATTTTCAGTGTGCGGGCATATTCATCGGCGGCCGCCCGTTCCTCGTCGGTCAGGCCGTCGCTGACGGCGGCGCTGGCCTGTGCGCCGCGCTCGGTCAACGGGGCGATCCGTGGCCGTTCCTGATTCTCTTTCAAGGTACGCTGGCGTATTTCCACCATTTTTTGTAATTTGACATGCATATCCGCTTCGCTGTCCGGATTGCCGGGTATCAGTTTGAACCAGGCGCGCGAGTCATGCACGTATTCATCGAAGAAATGGATGACTTGCGGCGGCAGCGGCGCGGCGCTGTTCCACCAGGTGGCGATTTCTTCCCATTCGTTGGCATGCTCGTTGTCGAAGCCTGGCGCCATGGCCTGGAACGGATGTTTCTTGCCCTTGTCGGCCATCCAGCTGTCGAATGCCTTGATCTCATCCTCGAATTCCAGATTGGCGCTCTTCAAATCGTTTTGATCGAAATTCACGGCGCGCTGGAAACTGGCGCTGCCGGTCAACGGCGTCTTGCCGCTGGCGCGCCGGTACAGCAGCCATTGAATATAATATTTGCGCTGGTCGCGCATGATGGCGGTGAGCGTGCCCTCGGTAATTTTGCAAGTGGCGATATAGGCGTTGAAGTCGCTGATGGTTTGCGGCGTGAGCGCAAAGCGCTGCCGGGCAATCGGATTCGCCAATTCCAGTTTGAGCGGCACGCCTGCCAGTCTAGCTTCCCGGTACATATAAATCAGCGGAATGCGCGACAGCATGTCGTCGCCATCGGGATCGACGCCTTTTCCCTGTTCGGTCGGCATGTAGCCGCAGCCGATATCGGAGTGCATGCCGGGGATCACGATTTCATCGCAGTTATCCGGCAGCAAGCCGTTGACCGAAATCGAGTCGAGCGGAAAACTGCGCCGCACTTCCTGCGCCGCGACCAGGTGCACGCAGCGCAGGCCGGCAGGGATGCGCAAGCTCGATTCCGAATCCGACCAGGCGCCGTGGCCGTCGGCCAGTTTCGCCAGCACATTATTGCCGAAGGTATTGCCGGCGCCGACGGATGCCACCGTGTCGAACAAGCCGAGGAAGTTGAACGCCACCGGAAAGCCGCCCAGGGTCATGCCGCTCTTGCCGCACAGCGATGCATCGAATGTGCACAAAGCCTGCAGCCAGTTGGTGAAAGCCCTGGCCTGGGTCGCCCCGCGCGAAAAGCCGAAAATGGATATATAAATGGTGTCGACGATGCCGGGATCTTTTTTGGGCGGATCTTGCGCGCCATTTTTCCAGTGCAGCGACACGGCCTTGTGCAGTTTCGTCAGCCACTCCTGAAAAACGCCGCGGGTCCGGATCTGCTTGTCTGCGCCCCTGTCCGGATCGGTATAAAAAAACGGATCCATCGCGGTCCGCTGGTTTTTATGCAGATCGATGGCCTTTAACAGTTTGGGGACATCGGCAGCTTCGATCAGCGGCTTACTGGTGAAATAACGGTGCACATTATTGATCGCCTGGATCAAGGCCCAGATGATGCGCGCCTCTCCCTTGTAGCCCATGGCGGCGCCCAGCGTCAGGTCCAGTCCCTGGCCAGTGTCGCCGACTTCCTTGAAGGCGGAAGCGACGCCCGGGATATACACCTTGAAAAAATGGTTGTAGTTCGAAGGCTTGTATTGCCAGTCCATTTCCTTGGGCAGTACGCCGGGCACGCTCATGCCGGGAAAACAATCGTACAAGCGCACTATGTTGGAGTGCGTTTTTGACGATTCGGCGCCGACGTAATTGTTCTTGGTGCCGTCGAAGAAGAAGCCGAAGAACAGGTTGGTGTGGCAGGATTTTTGAGGGTCTTTTAAAATTGCTTGTTCACGTGGCATCCACTCATCATTAATTTTTCTAATTTCTTTATTGTTGAAAAAAGTATTGATGTCGTCTGCTTTTGAGAAGCTGGATAGTATGGCGCCGCAGAGCTTAATGGTCATGGCCGTGATCTTTCAATATCATTTAATTTTTTTTCACAGTCCTTTAAATATCTTTCATAATCTTTTTTCAGCCAATTGGAGAATTCTGGATCTTTGGGGCCGGAGAATTTTTTTAATAAATCTCTATTTTTATTTCCTATTTCTCCTAGCGGTGATTTTATTTCGTAGTTCCCTGAGTATTTTTTTGCAGTATCAAGCATATCTTCCCAAGTATCTGCCGCCTCTTTTTCTGGAAATGATTGTAGATTGTTTAACATTTCCTTGGCATTGGCGACACATCCCTTTTCCTGTTTTATATAAATGTCCCATCTCTCTCTTTGATAAACTAATGAAGGTACGGGCCAACCCTTTAGTGGTCCAGGCCAAAGGTTATGATTTGGTTGATAATTGCTTGAAATTGCAGCAATGCTTTCATCGGGATTACGTATTACCCATAGTTCGCCAGGAGTGCCATCGACATAGCGTGGTACTTCAACCAAATGTTGCTCCTTAACTTCTTGTAACTTACCACTCTCTTTTTTTTGCAACCATTTTGTTATATTGATATTTATTTGAATTCCAGCTTTCCACTGCTTTGGAAGTTGGTAGCAACAAACCGTCCCGCCCGCTGCAAATGGATCGATCAACTCGCCAGTGCCTTTATCGCTCTTATCCGCAGGATTTCGCACCACATAACTAAATGTATCTGCGGTGTAGTTTACGCCATGAATACTAACGGGTACGGTAAGAGATTGATTTGTGCTTGCAGCATATGTATTTGAAATTGACGCTGCAAGTATGAAAAAACAAATTTTCAAATTTTCAATTTTTATTATCATGGTCGTGAATTTTTAAGTGATTGAGGTTTTCTTTGTGTTTGATTTAGTGATGCTTCATATTTGATCAGCAAGGTATTGGTGAAATAACGATGCACATTATTGATCGCCTGGATCAAGGCCCAGATGATGCGCGCCTCTCCCTTGTAACCCATCGCGGCGCCCAGCGTCAGGTCCAATCCCTGGCCAGTGTCGCCGACTTCCTTGAAGGTGGAAGCGACGCCGGGGATATACACCTTGAAAAAATGGTTGTAGTTCGAAGGCTTGTATTGCCAGTCCATTTTCTTGGGAAGTACGCCGGGTACGCTCATGCCGGGAAAACAATCGTACAAGCGCACTACGTTGGAGTGCGTTTTTGACAATTCGGCGCCGACGTAATTGTTCTTGGTGCCATCGAAGAAAAAGCCGAAGAACAGGTTGGTGTGGCAGGATTTTTGAACATTCTTGACGTCAGGCTGTTCTCGTGCTTCTAGTTTGCTACGTATTTTCTCACTCTCATTGCTGTCAAAAAAATCATCGAATTTCTTTGCTTTTGAAAAATTTTCAGAAATTGATGCGCAAAGTGATATCTTTGATGGAAGTTTTTTTTGATGAGATGTCATGGGCGCTCTTCACGTAGTTTTTGTAATTTTTCTTCTTGAATTTTCAAAGAATCTTCATATCTATTTTTAAGCATGAGATGAAAATTTATATCTGTTGAGTCACTATATTTAGATAGTGACTCAGGATCATTTTTTAATGCGAAGTTCCATGCCGACAAAGCTCTTTTTTCAGGATTTGATTTTAATTCTTGAAGCATATTTTTAAATAATGCAACACCTCCTTCTTCGTGTTTGATGTATATCTCCCAGCGTTCAAGTTGATATTCACGAGATGGCACGGGCCAACCCTTTACTGTACCAGGCCAAAGCGCATGATTTGGTTGATAATTGCTTGAGATTACACCAATACTCCCATCAGGATTGCGCATTACCCAGAGTTCGCCAGGAGTGCCATTGTCATAGCGTGGTACTTCAACCAAATATTGCTCCTTCACTTCTTGTAATTTATTATTTTTTTTCTTTTGTAACCATTTGGTTATGTCAATATTTATTTGAATTCCAGCTTTCCACTGCTTTGGAAGCTGGTAGCAACAAACTGTCCCTCCAGCTGCAAACGGATCGATCAACTCTCCAGCACCTTTATCGCTCTTATCCGCAGGATTTCGTACCACATAACTAAATGTGTCAGCGGTGTAGTTTACGCCATGAATACTAACGGGTACGGTAATGGATTGATTTGTGCTTGCAGCATATGTATTTGAAATTGACGCTGCAAGTATGAAAAAACAAATTTTCAAATTTTCAATTTTTATTATCATGGTCGTGAATTTTTAAGTGATTGAGGTTTTCTTTGTGTGTGATTTAGTGATGCTTCATATTTGATCAGCAAGGTATTGGTGAAATAACGATGCACATTATTGATCGCCTGGATCAAGGCCCAGATGATGCGCGCCTCTCCCTTGTAGCCCATGGCGGCGCCCAGCGTCAGGTCCAATCCCTGGCCAGTGTCGCCGACTTCCTTGAAGGTGGAAGCGACGCCGGGGATATACACCTTGAAAAAATGGTTGTAGTTCGAAGGCTTGTATTGCCAGTCCATTTTCTTGGGAAGTACGCCGGGTACGCTCATGCCGGGAAAACAGTCGTACAGGCGCACGACATTGGAATGTGTTTTCGACGACTCGGCGCCGACGTAGTTGTTCTTGGTGCCATCGAAGAAGAAGCCGAAGTATAAATTATTGTGACAAGATCGCTTAACGTCGCCACCAAATGCTTGTTCTTTACTTTCCATTTTGATTAATTCTTGACGTTCATCTTGATTAAATATTTCATCCCGAAATTTTGCTTTGTGAAATATTTTTGATACGCGAGGAATTAATTTTGAATTCATGGGCGCGATTCCTTCAATTCTTTCAATTTATTTTTGCTATATATCAAGTTTTCCTCGTAGTCTATTTTTATTTTTTCTCTAAATTTATCGTCCTCTGGACCAGTGAATTTTTCAAGATCTTTAGGTCTAATTTTAAAAATTGTATCCCAGGAAAATTTTGCTCTTTGGTTTGGATTGTTTTTCAATTCATTTATCAGATGCTCGGTTAGTTTTACATCCGATTCGGCGAGTGTAATATATAGATCCCAACGTTCGCGTTGATAATCCTTGGACGGCAACGGCCATCCTTTGACAGGACCTGGCCATTGCGGATGGTTGGGCTGGTAATTGCTAGCAATGGCGCTGATGCTGCCGTCAGCATTGCGCATAACCCATAATTCTCCGGGAGTAGCTTCCACATAGCGAGGAATTTCAACTATATATTTTTCTTTTACTTCCTTTAAATTTTCATTTTCTTTCTTTGGTAACCATCTGGTAATGTCAATATTTATTTCAATTCCAACTTTCCACTGCTTTGGAAGTTGGTAGCAACAAACCGTCCCGCCCGCTGCAAATGGATCGATCAACTCGCCAGTGCCTTTATCGCTCTTATCCGCAGGATTTCGTACCACATAACTAAACGTATCCGCAGTGTAGTTTACGCCATGAATACTAACGGGTACGGTAAGAGATTGATTTGTGCTTGCAGCATATGTATTTGAAATTGGTGCTGCAAGTATGAAAAAACAAATTTTCAAATTTTCAATTTTTATTATCATGGTCGTGAATTTTTAAGTGGTTGAAGTTTTCTTTGTGTTCGATTTAGTGATGCTTCATATTTGATCAGCAAGGTATTGGTGAAATAACGATGCACATTATTGATCGCCTGGATCAAGGCCCAGATGATGCGCGCCTCTCCCTTGGAGCCCATGGCGGCGCCCAGCGTCAGGTCCAGTCCCTGGCCAGTGTCGCCGACTTCCTTGAAGGTGGAAGCGACGCCGGGGATATACACCTTGAAAAAATGGTTGTAGTTCGAAGGCTTGTATTGCCAGTCCATTTCCTTGGGAAGTACGCCGGGCACGCTCATGCCGGGAAAACAATCGTACAAGCGCACTATGTTGGAGTGCGTTTTTGACGATTCGGCGCCGACGTAATTGTTCTTGGTGCCATCGAAGAAGAAGCCGAAGAAGAGGTTGGTTGTACAACTTGTAGATGAGTTTTTTGGCCCTGATTCTTCGCGCTTTTCAAATGCTATAAGAGCACGTTTTTCCGCAACTTTGAAAAAACTATCGCGATCGGACGCTACTGAATAATCTTCGGGAATAGTTGGAATGAGTTTTAAATGAATCATGGTTTTTCCATAGTTTATGGTCGTGATTCTTTTAGTTTTTTTAACTTCAATATGCTTTCTTTTAAATAATTTTCGTCATCCATTTTAAGTTTTTCTAAAAATCTAGGATCTTTATGTCCATTGAAATCCTTAATTTCATTAGGCATGCTCTTTTCAAAAACATCCCACGATTCTTGCAATCTTTTATCTGGAAAGTTTTTTAATTGAGAAATTAGTTCCTGATTGGTTTTAACGTCTTCCGCAGCGAGTTTGATGTATAGGTTCCATCGTTCCCTCTGGTAATCTAATGAAGGAACGGGCCAGCCTTTTATTTTTCCGGGTCAAAGCGGATGGTTGGGTTGATAATTGCTTGATATTGCACCAATACTCCCATCAGGATTGCGCATTACCCAGAGTTCGCCAGGAGTGCCATTGACATAGCGTGGTACTTCAACCAAATATTGCTCCTTCACTTCTTGTAATTTATTATTTTCTTTTTTTTGTAACCATTTGGTTATGTCAATATTTATCTGAATTCCAGCTTTCCACTGCTTTGGAAGTTGGTAGCAACAAACCGTCCCACCCGCTGCAAACGGATCGATCAACTCGCCAGTACCTTTATCGCTTTTATCCGCAGGATTTCGTACCACATAACTAAATGTATCCGCGGTGTAATTCACGCCATGGACGCTGACCTCAAGGTCGTTCGACACCGGCTTGACTGCCGAGCAGGCGCTGAACGCCAGCGTGGACAGACTCAACAGGCACAGGCGTCGCAGTCGTGAGCCTATGCTTACGCTGGTTTTGTGGTGGCTCATTGATATTGCGCCTTCCATTGCGGAAATTGCCTTGCCGCCTCTGCGGTATCGGTCAGCAGGCTTTGGTCGATGTAGGCGGCGCACCAGTCCAGCCACAGGTCGCTGTCCAGTTGATTGTGCGCGGCAACTTTTAATCCTTGTTGAACCAGTGCGTGGATAGTGGAGTGGGGCTGTTGCCATTGCAAGCCACGGTAGTCGAAACGCGCCAGCATGCCGTCCGCTTCGCTATCGTCGACCATGACGCCGAATTGTCCGGCCTCCAGCGTGGGCGACTCGGCGAGCGGCGCCATCACTTGAGGCACGTCCAGCGTTGCCCAGTCGCCATTCCTGCCGATGTAAAACCAGGTGCTGGCGGGGCCGCACAGCATGGCGCGCTGTTCGCCGGTCAGGGCGTTGAAAATACCCGGCAAGCGGCGGGTGTCGGGAAAACGGAAGTTGAAGCGCTGGCTATCGGCCTCCACCACGCACCATGCGGCCAGACGCCGCCCAAGTTGTTCCGCACTTTCCGTCGTGACGATGGCGCTGACCATGGGCCAGCCGCTGCATGCACTCAATAACTTGCTCAGTTGCGGCTGGCCTCGGTAAGCTAGCAGGAAGGGGGAGACGTCGCGGGTTTTATCATTGCAACTGGGTAGTGCTTCGAATAGCAGCGTCGGCTTTTGATCCGGCGCCATTTTCCTTTGCATGGTGCGGTACAGGCCCGGGATGAACACGCCGTCGAGCAACAGATACAGTTGCTGCGTATCTTGCAGTCCGGCTGCCTGCGCGTCGAGCCATGTGATCCATTGCGGCGTAAAAGGGTCTGTCAGCATGATAGTTTATTCCACTGAGGTGAATGCCGGTGCTGCTTTTAATGATTTCAGCAGGCAGGCCACGCATATGCTTCGCGGCATCACCGGCATCGGATAAGTGATACGCGTCGGCCCGATAAAAGCCTTGGTCCCGGCGTGTATCGTGATCTTGCCCGGACATTGCACCGTGATATTGCCGCCGCTGATGGTGATATTCGCGCCGCCCGCCGTCGACAGGCTGATGCTTTTCGCCGCCGCCCAGTCGATGTGGGCGTTGGCGCTGATCACATTGATCTCGTCCCTGGCCTGGATGTTCATCCGATCGCTTTGCGCCTGCAACTCGATCGCGTTCCTGGCCGCGATCAATTGCAGTCCGAGGTTGTGGTCGCCCGCCTGGACCGCGCCGCCCAGCACGCCGATCGCCTGGCCCGTGTGCACGCGCCATTGGCCGCCGCCGATGAACTGGCTGTCCAGTCCGCTCATCAGGGCCACCGTCTCGCCATTGCTCAGCTGGATGTCTTGCCCGGCCACCAGACCCAATCCCGCCTTGGCCGACACCGCGATGATCGGGTCTTTCACGTGCGGCACGTCGCTGCCATCCATGTCATGCATGCCGGATACCGCCGCCAGCAACGTTTTTAACGGCGCCGCCTGGTCGTCGTAGGCCACCGTTTCATGCGTCCTGGCGGCATTGCTGAACGTTTCGCTCAATATCACCGCCTGTTTCAGCAAGGCGATGCCGGGTGCGTTGTCGCCGGCCGGATCGCGCCCGACCGCGCCATGCGTGACCGCATAACTGGTCACCAATAAACCCGCGCCGGCACGCACCGCGCCGTACGCATCGGTGCGCAATTCGGCGCCGGCGCCGCGCAAGCTGCCCCGGTAATTGTCGGCGCTGTGTATCAAATGGCCCAGGTTCAACTCGCTGGCCGCCAGACTGCTCTTCAATTGAATCCGGCCTTGCTGGTCGGTATCGTCGAACAGTAGCTGGTTGTAGCCGAAACCACCAAACTCCTTGCTGCGGATACCCCACTGCGCCGCGCCGTTGCGGTGTCCGCCGCCAGCGACGCCATGCCACAGCGGACTGTTGCCGCCAGCCAGGTTGCCTTGCCCCGACACCGCATGGTCGTGCGCCGGGTTGAATACCGATGGATCGCTGCCCTGCTTGACCACGCCGCCCGGCGTGGCCGGCACGCCGCCTTCACCACGGCCGTTGTATAGCGCGCCGAGGATGACGGGCCGGTCGATATCGTTTTCAATGAATTGCACCAGCACTTCCTGGCCGATGCGCGGCAGAAACTGGCTGCCCATGCCGCCGCCGGCCGAACGCTGCGCCACGCGCACCCAGCAACTGGCGTTGCGATCTTCCTGCCAGTGAAAGCGGATGCGTACCCGGCCCAGCCTGTCGCAATGGATTTCGTCTGCGCCGTTGGGACGGTCGCCGCCATCCGGGCCGACCACGATGGCGCTCTGGCTGCCCAGCGCGGTCGGGCGCTCCGAGGGCTCGTCCAGCATTGGCCGCCATGGCGTGGCGGCCAGAATTGCCTCGAAACAGTTGGCGTAGCCGGTGCTGTGCGCCTGGGCCATCGCCGCCTCGGCATCTTCGAAGCCGGCGTGCAAATTGGGCAAGGATTCTTCCAGCAATTCTGGAATCGGGCCGAACAGTTCCGCCATGCCCTGGACCGCCGGCAGCGGCAGGTTGTTGATGCCGACGCTGGCCACGCGCAGCACCACATATTGCGGGTCTTCGTCGCCGAGCTGTTGCAATGGCCCTTGGGTCAAGGTAAAACGGGTGCCGGTCCGCAAGGTGCGCACCGTCGAGCGCGCCTGCCACAAATGGGCGCGGGCTTCGTGCGCCTGCATCTGCAAGGTGGCGTAGCGCCGCGCCTGGGCCGCGTTGGCGTAGCGGTACTGGCCGGGCGCATCGTAGCTTTCGAGTTGCGGCGCGTGCTTGCCGCCAACCACCCGGTTGGTCGGCACGCTGGCGCTGATCGCCTTTTTCGCCTTGTAGTCGTAGCTGAGCACAGTGACCATGCTGACGCGCAGGCTGCGTTGCGAGCGCAGCGCCTGGATCGTGTCGCCGGGCTCTCCGGCGCGGGCGGCGTGATAGCGCAGGCCGCCGTCCTGGGCGCTGCTGGCGTCCTCGGGCGTGGCGCACACCTCGCTGCTGTCGGCGAACAGCACCATGCACTGGCCGCCATCGACCTCCTCGAAACGCCAGGATAAACCTTCGTCGGTCAGCAGGCGATGAATAAAATCGTAGTCCGATTCGCGGTACTGGCAGCAATAACCGCGCTGGCCGGCGCCGTCCATGAACGAGCCGGTCTCGTCGCTCCAGCGCCAGATCGCGCGTGGCGCATAGGCGCTGAACACGTTGTCGATGATCTCGATGACGGTCTTGTCTTGCCAGACGCGGCTGTTGCGTACCTGGCTCAATTCCCACAACCATGGCGTCAGGCGCAAGCGGTAGCGCGTCAGTCCGCCATGGCTGCCGAGCATCGCGGCTTGGCGTATCCATCCGGAAAATTGGGTGCGCGTGCCGTCGGCCAGGCTGATGTGCAGCGTGGCTTGTTTGCCGAGCAGCGACGCCAGTTTGATACGGGCGCTGGTCGACAGCGCGATGATGTCGCGCGCACCGATGCCGTGCACTTGCTCGTCGGCGGCGAACGCCTCGACCAGCAAGCTGTCAGCGTCGCCATCGCCCAGCGTCAATGCATACAGCCGTGTCGCGCTGGTGAAGGAGGCGAGCGCGGAAAAGATCGTACTTATCAAGTTGGATAGCATGCCGTTTCCTGTGAGTTCATCGATATTCCGCAGCGGCCGTTGGATGAATTTATCAATTTGGTAACCTTGGAGATTGTATCTGGGAATTCTTATTTTTTTGATTTCAGACAAACGTTGAACCGCATCGCTTGCAAGCCGTATCGCAGCATCAATGATGATTCTTCTTTTCTTGCTCCCATCTCTTGGTCAACTGCTTTTTCCACTCGGCTTCGGCTTTAATATATTTCTGAATAATCTTTTTTCTGCTTCAGCATAAAATACGGGCTTCCTCTTGGCGACAAGATATTGTTCTTTCCAATCCTGGTTATTACCGCTGCCGTCGTAAAACAAGCCGATATAAATCTGGCCTTGGCATGCGCTATTGGGTGACCGTACGTGTCTTGACACGTACGCAAGCCATTGCCTTGGCGCGCTGCGATGCTTCCTTGGCAGTCAGTTTGCGTCGGCCATCGAGCGGCGCTTTTCGTCCGGTATAGATAATAGACATGGTTTCCTAGCAATTTTCGATAAAAAAGTGACTTGGAATACATTGCTGCAGACAGTGCTAATAGGAAATACTGCCATCGGCAAAGAAGAATGATTCACCTTACTCCCAGATAATTTTGAGCGGCAGACCTGGTTTAAGCTCTGCTTCCTTGCCGGTCAACGGGTATCGTCGATGTCCCAAGGCATACTTGCTGACCAATACTTTGTAATTTCCATTGTGAAGAAAATGGACATTGAACGTGCTGACATCATCCGTGGCGTATTGCGGTATTGGCACCGTCTTGGTGGTAGTGATGTCCTTGCCGTTGACCGTTGTCTTCATCTCAATGGTAGCGGTCATGCCCGGCCGCCAAACTGGCGGAACGGCCAAGCAACAAGTCATGCCGCCGCCGCCCTCACCAGGTCCCAGATAACCGGCGCTGGTGCTGGCTCCTGTGGAAAGGGTTACGGTATAACTTCCAATGCCATTTTCGGTATGGTTATAAGCAGTCAAATTTACAGGGACACTCATATTTTCCTTGCTACATGCAGTATTGAAGAGCGCCAAGGCCAGATAGAAAAGGCAACCTGATACACGCTTGCTCCACGGGATAGTCATCATCATTTCATTTTTTTCAAAATTACCGTATAAGACGGCGATACATCACCTTGTATTTTTTACGGGCGTTTGCTTGCCATGCTGACACGCAAGCTGCGTTGCGAGCGCAGCGCCTGGATCGTGTCGCCGGGTTCTCCGGTGCGGGCCGCGTGGTAGCGCATGCCGCCGTCCTGCGCGCTGCTCGCATCCTCGGGCGTGGCGCACACCTCAAGTTGGATAGCATGCCGTTTCCTGTGATCTCATGGATATCTCGAAGTGGTCGTTGGATAATTTTGTGAATTTGGTAACTTTAAAATTGTATCTGGGAATTCTTATTCTCTATGTTCAATTGGAATAAGCATCTTGATGAAATTGATTATTGCTATATAGCGCGATATCAATAAAAAGAGCATCTGCTTGGAAAGCAGAGCCGGTCACGAAAGGGGGAAGCTGAACAGCCCGAATTGCCGCTTCGGTGTACGATGTGCCGGGTGCAAAAGCCGGATCCGGCTGCCTTGCATTGTTTCACCGCTTGCGGAATGCCGCTGGCGGCACGCAGTTCAGTCGCGGGTGCCCGACTCATGTATTACGGAGAACGCTTCAACAGCATTACCCATACGGTGGGCGCGGCGCTGGCGGTGGCCGGCGGCGCCTTGCTGATCGTGGTCGCGGCGCGTAGCGGCGACCCATGGAAAATCGTCAGTTTCAGCATTTACGCGGCGATGCTGCTGATACTGTACCTGACCTCGACGCTGTACCACAGCTTGCGCGGCAAGGCCAAGGAGGTGCTGCGCCGGCTCGACCATTGTGCCATTTACCTGTTGATCGCCGGCAGCTATACGCCCTTCATGCTGGTCACCTTGCGTGGCCCCTGGGGCTGGTCGCTATTCGGCGTGGTGTGGGGACTGGCGGTGATCGGCATCGCCCAGGAAGTCTGGTACGCCCGCGGCGCGCGGATCTTGTCGCTGGTAATTTATGTGCTGATGGGCTGGCTGGCCGTGATCGGCTTGAAACCGCTGATCGCCGCGCTCAGCTGGGACGGTTTTTTATGGCTGGTGGCGGGCGGCCTGTGCTACACCGGCGGCATCGTGTTTTATGCCACCGACCATAAATTGCGCCATGGCCATGGCATCTGGCATTTGTTCGTGTTGGCCGGCAGTATCTGCCACTATGTTGCGGTGTTGTTTTACGTCGCATGAAGCGACACCTTATCCTTGCGCCTGAGTATCTTATAATTCAGCGATATTTGAAGCAAGGACAACAATGGATATCAATTCCGACGATTTGAAGATCTTCGTGACGGTGATCGATAGCGGCACGTTGAGCGCCGCGTCGGTGCACCTGGGGCAAACCACGTCCGGCGTCAGCCGCGCCTTGTCCCGGCTGGAAGAGAAATTGTCGACGTCCTTGCTGACCCGCACCACGCGCCGGATGGAACTGACGGAAGAAGGACACCTGTTTCTTGAAAAGGCGCGCGCCATCCTGGCGTCGATGGAGGACGTCGAGGAAACCATCCGCATCCGCCGCCAAAAGCCGGCCGGGCGTTTGTGCGTCGACGCCGCGTCGCCATTCATGCTGCATTGCGTGGTGCCGCATGTGGCCGAGTTTCGGGCCATGTATCCGGAGATCCGGCTGGAATTGACCAGCAACGACCAGATCGCCGACTTGCTGGAGCACCGCACCGATATCGCGATCCGCATCGGCGCGCTGAACGACTCGACGTTGCATGCGCGCGCGCTCAGTTCCAGCCCGCTATATTTGCTGGCCGCGCCCGATTACCTGGCGAAGCACGGCATACCCGCCACGCCGGAAGCGCTGCAAGACCATTCTTTGCTGGGATTTGTGCAATATGAGCTGGGCAATATGTGGCCGCTGCGGCATCAAGCCGGCAACAGCTTGCAAGTGATTCCATCGCTGACCGCGTCGAGCGGCGAAACGCTGCGCCAGTTGGCGTTGCAGGGGCAGGGCATTGTCTGCCTGGCCGATTTCATGACCCGCGACGATATCGCCGCCGGCCGGCTGGTGAAGGTGCTGGAACCGTTTTATACCGGTTATCGCCAGCAAATCCACGCCGTGTATTACCGCAATACCCAGCTGGCGCAACGCATTAGCTGTTTCCTGGAATTTTTACAGCACAAGCTGTAATTCAGACAGGCGAAACCTGGGTGTGCTTGACGATGCTGGGCGCCTTGGCCAGCAAGCCGGCCACGCCTGCCTGCAAGGTTGCGCTATGGCTTGCGCTCTGATGCGCGGCGAATGCGGCTTCGTCGATGAATTGCTCGACGAATACAAAAGTATCCTGCGTGTCATTGTCGCGATACAGCTCGTAACGCAGGTTGCCCGCTTCGGCGCGGGTCGGTGCGATGGCGGCGCTGAGGACGGCCTGCAATTGTTCTTCTTTGCCCGGCAAGGCTTGCAAGGTGGCGATGATATTGACGGTCATGTTTTTTCCGAAAAGAGATGTGATACAGCACGATACACGATTCCCGCTTTTTCGTTTGTTGACTGCAACTCACATATGATTTGCCGCCAGCGGTCTTGGTCTGCCGGGCATGCGGCGCCATACTGATTCCCTACCATTCAACACTAACGGAGTCAGCTATGAAAATATTCATCACAGGCGCAGCAGGATTTATCGGCAGTTCCATCGCCGCCGGACTGGTGCGCGCCGGACACAGCGTTACCGGCCTGGTGCGCAATGCGGCGCAGGTCGACGAATTGGCGGCCATCGGCGTTGCCGCCGTGGTCGGCACCTTGAACGACCGCGACTTGCTGATCGAGCAGGCGCGCGCCGCCGATGGCGTCATCAACGCCGCCAGCAGCGATCACCGCGGCGCCGTCGAAGCGCTGATCGAAGGCCTGGCCGGTTCCGGCAAGCCATTCCTGCACACCAGCGGTTCCAGCATCGTCGGCGACGCTTCGGGCGGCGAGGGCACCGAGCAGATTTATCATGAAGACCGCTTGCCGCGGCCGACCGCCGACAAGGCCGCGCGCGTGGCGATCGACGAGCTGGTGCTGGCCGCCGCCAAGCAGGATATCCGTTCGGCCGTGTTGTGCAATACCTTGATCTACGGCCATGGCGCCTTGCCGCGCGACAGCGTGCAATTACCGCGTTTGCTGAAACAGGCGCGCAAGAGCGGCGTGGTGCGCCATGTCGGTCCGGGCCGCAATATCTGGTCGAATGTCTACATCGGCGACGTGGTCGAACTGTATTTGCTGGCGCTGGAAAAAACGCCGGCCGGCACCTTCTATTTTGTCGAATCGGGCGAAGCGTCGTTCCGCGACATGACGGCGGCGATTGCCCGCGTACTGGAGCTGGAACCGGCGCAAGACTGGCCGCTGGACGATGCGATCGGCGAGTGGGGGTATGAAATGGCGTCCTACGGCCTCGGTTCGAACAGCCGGGTGCGCGGTCAACGCGGCCGCACCTTGCTGGGCTGGCAGCCGCATGGCCCATCTGTATTGGAGTGGATCGCCAAGGATATGCTGTAATTACTTGATCCAAGTCAGTAACTGAGTGGAAAACGGTCTCTATGTGCGCTAACACACGGTCTTTTTCGCCAAGCTCAGCTATGATGGCTGTGCGTGATTGAGGCGCACTGCCGAGAAGTCGTCGGCATGTTCGTTCATCAGCAGGTAAGCCGGTCGCCTCAAGGATCGGCACCAGATTCCCCTCGACAGCCGGCGCCGATTGCGCCGGCTTTTTGCATTCCAGCGCCGTTCACGCCATCCCGCATGCGATTCACCGCCCGTTATCCGCCGCTCGTCGAAAAGCTGTTTCGCCGTGCGGCGATTCGGCGTATCTTGACGATCAAACAAATCATCCGTGTCCATTTTCCGCAAACGAGGAGGAACACCATCATGAAAGAGAAACCGCAGTTGGAATCGCCGGGCCAGATCGTGCTGGGCGTGGTGGTGATCGGACTGGGTCTGTTATTCCTGCTCGATAACCTGAACCTGATCGATGTGCGTTATGCGTTTCGTTTCTGGCCGACCATCATCATGCTTTTTGGCGTATTGAAAATCATGCAAAGCCGGAGTACCGGTGCTTATATCGTCGGCGGTGCACTGGTCTTGTTCGGTCTGGCGCTGACCCTGAAATACCTGGGCCTGATTTACATCAGCTGGAAAACCCTGTGGCCGTTGCTGCTGATCGCGCTGGGTTTTTCTATCGTGCTGCGCTCGCTGCGCGGACGGCGCCGCACCCGGCGCGCGGCGCAAGGCGGTGTCGCCGGCGCCCCGGTATCGCTCGATAAGCTCGATAAAAAAGCCGCCGACGACGATAGCGAGGTCGAGGTCACGGCCATCCTCGGCGGGTATGTGCGGCGCATCGGCGCGCAGGATTTCCGCGGCGGCGAAGTGACCGCCATCCTCGGCGGCTGCGAACTCGATTTGCGGAATGCGGCCATCCGCGGCGAGGCCGTGCTGAACGTGTTCGTCATGTGCGGCGGCATCACGATCAAGGTGCCGCCCGACTGGAGCGTGGTGTTGCAAGGCACGCCGATACTCGGCGGTTTCGATGAAAAAACCATCGTGCCGCCGGATGCGTCGCAGCGCCTGATTGTGCGCGGCTACGCGATCATGGGCGGGCTGGAAGTGCGCAACTGAGATCCACGTGCCACCAGGCCGGCAGCAGTGCGCGGATTTCCGGCCGTGCAAAACGGTCGTCGATCAGGTACACCACGCCCCGGTCCGACTGGGTGCGGATCACGCGGCCAGCCGCCTGCACCACTTTTTGCAAGCCCGGATACAGATAAGTGTAATCGTAGCCGGCGCCAAACACGGCTTGCATGCGCTGGCGGATTTGTTCATTCACCGGATTAATTTGCGGCAAGCCCAGCGTCGCGACAAAGGCGCCGATCAGGCGCGCGCCCGGCAAGTCGATGCCTTCGCCGAATGCGCCGCCCAGCACCGCAAAGCCGATGCCCTGGCTGGTTGTCGTGAAACGCGCCAGAAAATGTTCGCGGGCGGCATCATCCATGCGTCGCGGCTGCAAGAACAGCGGGATGTCCGGATGCCGTTCGGCAAACAGCGCCGCCACTTTTTCCAGGTAATCGAAGCTGCTGAAAAACGCCAGGTAATTGCCCGGCTGGCTGGCATATTGCTGCCCCATCAAGGCGGCGATCGGGGCCAGCGAATCGGCGCGGTGCTGGTAGCGCGTCGAAATCCGGTCGGCTACCCGCACCGATAATTGGTCGGCGCTGAACGGCGATTCGACATCGACCCACGCGGTATGGTCCGGCATGCCCAGCGTGTCGCTGTAATAATTCCATGGGCTTAGCGTCGCGGAAAACAGCGCCGTGCTGCGGCTGGCGGCGTAGCGCTGTTTCAGGAACGGCGCCGGGATGATGTTACGGATGCACAAGGTCGTACCCTTGTCATCCTTGCTGATATCGAACAGTGAGTGCTCACCGAAACTTTCCCCCAGGCGCGTGAACAGCAATACCCCGAAGTAGAATTCTTGCAGCTCGGCATCGACGGCGCCCTGCTGGTCGGCCAGGCAGTCGCCGATGGCCGTGCCGGCGCCTTGCAGCGCCAGCATGAATTTTCCCGGTAGTTCGGGTACCACGCGGTAATCGTCCTGCTGTTCCTTCAGCAAGGCATTCCATGCGCGGTGCAAGCGGTCCAGCGGTTTCTTGAGGTCTTCGGTTGCGGTCTTGCGGACGAATTTTAAATCCGCATGGCGCAGCTCGGCCGTGTACATCTTGCGCGTCCGCGACACCATATTGTGCGCTTCATCGACCAGTACATTGATGGTCCAGTCGTTGGCCACAGTCAAGCCGTACAACATGGCGCTGATATCGAAGTAATGATTATAATCGCCGACGACGATGTCGGCCCAGCGTGCCAGTTCGCTGGCCAGGTAATACGGACAAACCTGGTGTGCCAGCCCGATGGCGCGCAAGCGGGCCTTGTCGAGGATGGCGCCGTGCTTCACCGCGGCACTGCGGGCCGCCGGCAAGCGGTCGTAAAAGCCGCGCGCCAGCGGACAAGAGTCGCCGTGGCATGCCTTGTCGGGATGTTCGCAAGCGCTGTGTTTGGCGCTCAATTCCAGTACCCGCAGCGGCAACAGCGGCGCGCTGCGCTGGATGACTTCACAGGCGTCGAGCGCCAGTTGGCGGCCGGGTATCTTGGCGGTCAGGAAAAACAGTTTGTCCACGCCATGCGTCGCGGCCGCCTTGAGCATCGGAAACAGGCTGCCGACCGTCTTGCCGATGCCGGTCGGCGCCTGTGCCAGCAAACAGCAGGCGCGGCTGCTGGCCTTGTACATCGCTTCCGCCAGCTGGCGCTGGCCGGGCCGGAATGCGGCATGCGGAAATGCCATGCTTTTCAGCCCGCTATCGCGCGCGCGGCGATGCGCCATTTCCTGTTCTGCCCAGAGCAGGAACAAGCTGCATTGCTGTTCGAAATACTGCTGCAGTCCGGCCGCGTCATGATCTTCGTGCAAGCAGGTTTCTTGCTGGCTGACGATATCGAAATAGACCAGGGCCACGCGCAAGGTGCTCAAGCCCAGCTGCCGGCACAGCAGGTGGCCATAAATCTTCGCTTGCGCCCAATGCAATTGGCGGTGATTGGCCGGCATGGCCGCCAAGTCGCCGCGGTACGTCTTGATTTCTTCCAGCTGGCGCCGGCTGCTATCGTAACCGTCGGCGCGGCCGCGCACATGCAGCGGCCCGAAGTCGCCGGACAAGCTCACTTCGCGCTGGTAATCGTCGCCGCGCCGCGCCGTCACCACGGCATGGCCGGCGATGCCTTCCTGGGCGGTCGGCGACGGCGTGAAACGGACATCGAGGTCGCCCTGTTTCGCGGTAAATTCGCACAGCGCGCGCAACGCCACGGTGTACTTTAAGTCCATTGCAGGTAACAGACAGTGATCGGCATATCGTGCTGGGCGCAATAATCGATCCAGCGTTTCTGGTTGTCTTGCAAGCGATCGCCCGGTCCTTTGACTTCGATCATGGTGTAGCGCTTTTGGTCCGGCCAGAACTGGATCAGGTCGGGGAAGCCGCTGCGGTTGGTTTTGATGTCGAGCAAGATGCGCTCGAACCATTTCTTCAAGTGGCTGGCCGGGATGCAATCGAGCGCCAAGGCGATCAAGGTTTCATCGAGTATCTCCCAACTGACGAACGGCGACTGGATGCCGGTCTTGTCGGCCCAGGTGCGCAAGATGGCATGGCGGTAGGCGTCCGTTTCCAGTTGTTCCAGGCAAGCGGCAAAGTCGGCCGCGCGGCGCTGCCGGAAATCGGCGCTGTGCAAGTCGGCCGGACCGCGATGGAAAGGGTGGAAGAACGCGCCCGGTATCGGCTTGAAGATGGCCGGCCAGCACAACAGGCCGAACAGGGAATTGATCAGCGTGTTCTCGACGTAATATACCGGCGCGCCGTGCTGCGCCAGATGGTCGCGCACCACGCCTTCGACATAAAAATCCTGTGCTGGCGGGGGCAGGCTGAGATCGAGCCGGCGCACCGGCGCGGCGGGCGGCCTGGCCGGCTTGATATGGCCCAGCTTGCGGCGCAAGCGTGGCTCCATGCGCAGCAATAATTGTTGTTCGGCGTCGCTTTCCGGGACCAGCCTGGCCTCGCACAAGCGTTCGAAGGCGGCGCCGTACTGGCCGTCTTTTTCCAGTACCCGAATCGCCCGCACCCGCGCGCCGGGGTAGGCGCAGCGGGCGTACACGGCAAACGCGGCATCCCAGTGCTGGAGTTTTTCCAGCTGCCGGGCGATCTGGAAGCGCAGCTTTTCGCGCCGGCTGGCCAGCCAGTCATTGCCGGGCGCCTGCTGTTCCAGTTCCCGCAAGATAGCGTCGACAGGCTGGCCGTCGTGGAAACGTTCGCGGCATTGTTGCAAGGCCAGGTAATCGTCGATATCGCGCCGCTGGCGGAACCCGCGCGACGCCGCCGAGAACTCGACTTTTTCATACCGATACACTCCGAGGTCGGACAAGACGAATGCCGACCAGTCCTGGTGAAAATTGCCAAAGAAGATCAACCGCAAGCGGTCGCACAAGGGCTTGTTGACGATATGGTACAGGTGGTCGCCGGAATCCGCGTACCACGCGGAGAAGCGCGCAGGATCGCGATGGCGCTCGCGCAGCGCCGCCAGTTGCTCGGCCTTGCGGGCGCATCTATCTACCGCCGACAAGCGGAACACGGCGCCGATTTCCGGTTTTTGCAACAGCTCGAACAAGTCGTCCAGGGTGAGCAAGGGATCGGTTTCCAGCCAGCCCAGCGCCAGCAACGGCAGGGCTGCCTGGTGGGCATCGCCGATTTCGCCATACACCAGCTTGCTGGCCCGGAACAGGCAGCCTTTGCGCATCACCATGCGCACGAACAGCGCGCGCGACGGCTGCGGCAACAGCGGGAACTGCGCAATGAACAAGTGTTCTGCATCGGTCAGCAAGTCGCTATAGCGTTCACGGATCCAGTCCAATACCTGGTGGAAGTTGTCCAGGTAATACAACTGGTTTTCAAGGACTCGTATCATATCGGGTAAAACTTTACTGTGTTTATATACAGTCTATCGTGTTGTGGAGTGCTTGCCCAGCATATTTTCAACGTGGTGGTCACACGCTAATATATAAACTTTTTGTTTACTTATTTGGGTGGGCTCGGTATATTTGACGCATCGACCAATAAAAAGATAGATTGATGAAAACCGCCATACTGATCGCCGCCGCCTGTTTGCTGGCCTTGTTATCCACCATCGGTGCTTCCTTGCCGTACCCGATCTTGCCGCCGCTGTTCGCGGCCGATGTCAGCAACAACTTCAATCACTTCCTCGGCTTGCCGCCCAAGTTATTGTTCGGCGTGGCGCTGATGATCAATCCATTCGGCTTGCTGATCGGTTCGGCCTTGCTGGGGCCGTTGTCCGACCGTTACGGCCGGCGTCCGGTATTGCTGGTCACCACGTTCGGCGCGGCGCTGGGCCATGCGATCACGGCCGTATCGCTGTTCATGCAGTCGTATCCGTTATTCATCGTGGCGCGTTTGATCACCGGCTTGCTGGAAGGTAACGGTTCGGTGGCCCGGGCCATGCTGGCCGACCAGTTGCAAGGTCCGTTGCGGCTGCGCGCGATGTCGTGGCTGAACGGCGCGTTTTACCTGGGCTGGCTGGCCGGGCCGCTGCTGGCCGGCGCCACGCTGGGCTGGGGCGTCACCGTGCCCTTCTGGATCGCGGTCGGCGCATTGCTGCTTGCCGCCGTGCTGGTCGCGCTGGCGCTGCCGCGTGAAACGCCATCGCTGGCGACCACGTCGTGGTGGCAAGTCGCGCGCGACCGCCATTCGTTCAACTTGCTGCGCCATGCCGATGTACGCCTGCTATTCATCGTGCAACTGACGTTTACTTGCGGCGTGTCCGGCTTTTACGAGTATTACCCGTTGTGGCTGGTGGAAGTGCCGCATTACGACGCGGCCGGCATCGCCTGGGTCAATGTCGGGCTGTGCGGCACGATGACGATCACCTCGCTGCTGGCCGGCGGCCCGAGCCGTTTTGATCCGCTGGTGCGCGCCAGCTGGAATGCGCTCGCGGTGGCGTCGATGATCGCGCTGGTGTCGGTCGGCCATGTGTGGCTGGGCATCGCGGCGATCGTGCTGTTCGGCATTCCGAACGCCTTGTATAACGCGGTGATCCAGGGCTGGTGCGCCGAACGCTTCAGCGAACACGGGCAGGGCGCCGTGATGGGCTTGCTGACCACTACCTTTTGCCTGGCCAATATCGTCATGGCGCTGGCCGGTTCGGTGCTGACGCTGATCGATACCCGCTTGATCCTGCTGCTGGGCGCGGGCTTGAGCGCGTGGGCCGCATGGCGCATGCAAAGCTGGCGCGGGCGCCTGGCGGGACCGGCGGTGGCCGAAGGAGCGGTCTGATGAATACCTCGGAGCATTTGCTGTTCTTGCTGAAGATGCGCGGCCCGATGACCGCGCAGCAATTGGCCGACTTGCTTGGCGTAACGTCGATGGGGGCGCGCCGCCAGCTGGAAGCGGCGCAGGACAAGGGCCTGGTGTCGTTTGACGACGTGGCTAACAAGGTGGGGCGGCCGTCGCGCCGCTGGCTGCTCAGCGACGCCGGCCATGCGCGCTTCCCGGACCGGCACGCCGACCTGACGCTGGAATTGATCGGCCAGTTGCGGCTGCTGTTTGGCGACGATGCGCTCGATAAATTGATTACCGCGCGTGAAGTGAGTAGCGAGGCGCATTACCGCAAGGTGCTGGGCGACGCCGGCGGCTGGCAAGAGCGGGTGGCCGGCCTGGCCTTGCTGCGCGAATCGGAAGGGTATATGGCCGATGTCGAACCGCAGGCCGATGGCAGCATGTTATTGCTTGAAAACCATTGCCCGATTTGTGCGGCGGCGCGGGAGTGCCAGGATTTTTGCCGTTCCGAACTGGCGATATTCCAGCGCGTGCTGGGAGCGGACTGTTCGGTGCAGCGCACCGAACATGTGCTGGAGGGCGGCCGGCGCTGCGTTTACCGGATCATGCCGGTCGCCTCCGGATAAGCCAGCCGTTTACTTCCTGGCGGCCTTGGCCGGTTTGGCTGGTGCTGCTTGCGGCGCGGCGGCAGCGCCGGCTTGCGCTACTTGCGCGGCGGCCTTGGCGATCTGTTCCTCGACCGCATCGACCGCCTGTTTGGTGGCCTTGGTCACTTGTTCGTAGCCGAGAAAGGCGTTGTCGATTGCCGCCTTGACGATGGCGACCGCGTTTTCCGAACCGGGCCGGACATTCTTGGTGACATCGTAGATCAGCGCGCTCAAATTGCTTTTCGCTTCGGCGACATGGGCGTCGGCCGCCGTGGTAAATTCCTGGTGGATTTCCTTGATGATATCGCTCAATTGCTGGTTGTAGGCGCTGGCGCCGGCGATGCCGGGCTGGGCTTTGGTGGCGGCGTTCAGCGCCGCTTTCGGATCCTTGGCCTGGCTGATTTCCTTGCCGGCCGCGATACCGTCTTCGACCTGGGATTTGGCGGTTGCCATGTTCAGCGCCAACACTTGCTCCACGCCTTGCACCGCCTTGGTGGTCAGGGTGTTAAAGGTCATTAACTGGAATTCAAACAGCGCTTTGGTAGCTGATGCAAATTGTTCGGGATTGGTAAACATGTGGTCTCCTCATGTGTGAACAGATGCTGCTGATGTTCGCGAATCTCGCGACGTCTGTGGTGGCGATGATGACGATGTACCCCGGTTGACCCGTGTTGTTATGGCCCCATTATTTAACAAGCGCCGGTTTTTCGCAACGGCTATCTTTGAACGGTCCCGATGCTTGTTCCCAGCCCGGTCCCAGGGTGGTCTGGGCGCACACCATGGTGCCTTCGGTCTTGCTGCGCCACTGGTACCAGGGCGCCGGTCCGGCCTGTGCCGACAGGCAAACGGCGAGCAGCAGGCAGGCGGCGATGCGGTGTTTCATGTGTTGCTCCATAACGATATTGCGGACAGCCGGCTTATTGTAGCGCCGTAAATCATTTCTTGTTTGTATGCGGCGCCGACAGCGGCAAATGTAGCGTGATGCGGGTGCCATGACCGGGCTCGCTGCTGGCGGCGATGCGTCCGCCCAGTACGCCGCTGACGATGTTGTGGGCGATGTGCAGACCCAGGCCCGAACCGCCGGAGCCGAGCTTGGTGGTGAAGAACGGATCGTAGATGCGGCCCAGGTGTTCCCGGGCGATGCCGATGCCGTCGTCGCTGACCGACAACAGCAATCCCTGTGCGCCATCGGCGCTGGCGCTGACCTCGATATGGCCGCCGTCGCGGCCGTCGAAACCGTGCAGCAGGCAGTTTTCAAATACGCTGGTCAGCACCTGGCCCAGCGGTCCGGGATAACTGTCCAGCAGCAGTCCGTCCGGAATTTCTTGCTTGACCGAAAAGGCGGTGTTTCTCAACGGTGCGCACAGCGGCAACATCAGGTCGGCGACAAATTCGCGCAGCACGAAACTGCGCCGTTGCGAACTGGCGCGGTCGACCGCGATCTGCTTGAAACTCGACACCAGGTTGGCGGCGCGCTGCAAATTGCGCAGCACGATGGCGTCCGCTTCGCTGGCCTGGCCCAGATAGGTTTCCAGTTCGGAGCGGCGCAAGCCATCCTGGAAACTTTCTGTCAGCACGCGGGTACGTTCGGCCATGGTGCTGGCGATCACCATGCTGTTGCCGATCGGTGTATTCAATTCATGGGCGATGCCGGCCACCAGCGCGCCCAGCGCCGCCAGCTTATCGCGACGCAACAATTCGCCTTGGGTAATCGACAGGTTTTCCAGCGCGCTGGCCAATTCCTGGTTGGCCAGCGTCAGCGCGCTGGTGCGTTGCGTCACCAATTCTTCCAGGTGGGTGCGGTGGCGCTGCAATTCCTGCTCGTGGCGGGTGCGGCCGATGGCGATGCCGGCCAGGTGGGTGGCGACATCGATCAGGCGCAATTCGTCCGGCGTCGGGCTGCGCACGTCGCGGTAATACATGGCGAACGAACCGAGTACGGTATCCTGGTCCATGATCGGGCGCGACCAGCAGGCGCGCAGGCCGAACGGCTGTGCCAGTTGCCGGTAGGGCGCCCACAGCGGATCTTGCATGATGTCGCTGACCACCACCGCTTGCTTGCGGAACATGGCGGTGCCGCAAGAGCCAACCGACGGCCCGATCTCGGCGCCCTCCAGCGCCGCCATGTATTGCGGCGGCAAGCTGGGGCCGGACAGGCTGTGCATATGCTGGCCGTCTTCATCGAGCAGCAGGATCGAGCAATACACGCCGGCCGACTGGCCTTCGATCAGCAGCATCAGACGATCCAGCGTGCCTTTCAGCGGCGCGCCCTTGGCAATCATTTCCAGCAAAGCATTCTGGCCGGAACGCAATGCTTGCGCCAGGTTGCGTTCGGTCAAATCGATGAAACGCGCATGCACCAGCTGGCGTCCCGGCACCGACAGGCGCACCAGCCGGATTTCGCACTCGATCGGCTTGCCGTCGCGGTATTGGCAGGTGGCGCGGAATATCTCGGTCTTGCCTTCCAGCGTCAGCGCGATCTTTTCCTTGAGCAGTTCCAGTGACGATTGTTCGCTGGCCTGGCGGGCTGGAAACAAATCACCGATGTTCAATTGCAGCAAGCCGCGCAGCGGCAAGCCGAATAGCTGCTCGGCGAGGTGATTCGCATCGATCAAGAGCTGGTTGTCGATGTCGAACAGCAGCACCGCCTCGGGCGAGCCGGCCAGTATCGCGTGGTAATTGACTTCCAGGGTTTGCGGATGCAGCGCGCCGGCACGCTGCGGCGTCACGGAGGGCGGGGCCGCCTTGTGCAGCGCCAGTTCCATCAGGATTTTTTCGGCCACGTCGCGCGCATCGAAAGGCATCTTGATGTAATCGACCGCGCCGGCGCCGATGCTGCGGCCCTGTTCCTCGGCGCTGGGCTGGGCCGACATCAGCAGCAGCGGCACGCCGTGGCGGGAGCCGGCATTGCGCAGGCGCATGCAGGCGGCGCCGATATTGTTGCCGGCCAGCGCAGCGTCGAGCAAGATCAGGTCCGGCCCGCCGGCCGCCAGCCGCACGGCGGCATCGATATCGCCGGCCACCCCGGTGGCCAGGTCGTGACGATCCAGCACGTACAGCAATTCGCGCAATTCCTCCGGCGAATTACTGACGAGTAAAACGTTACTGCGGACTGGCAATGAATTCAACTGATTCATCTGGTCGCGCTCCTACGGCGTTAACGTTAAGCTGCGTTGACCTGCACGGTTTTCTCAGGCGCTCCAAGTATTACATCCAAGCAAGGATGAGTAAACGTGGAATAGCAAGATTAGCATGATCTAGCGCAATAGGGCACCATCAGGCGGCCGTCCCCAGCGCCTCGCGCGCCGCTTCGATGCGTGGGTAATTATCCTCTATCCAGTCGACCAGCAGCGCCAGTCTTTGCGCCGCTTCGATGCCCAGCGGGGTCAGGCTGTATTCGACCTTGGGCGGAATTTCCAGGTAAGCCTGGCGCAGTATAAAACCGTCGCCGGTCAGCGCATCGAGGGTTTGCGCCAGCATTTTTTCGCTGACGCCGCCGACTTCGCGCCGCAATTCGCTGAAACGGCGTGTGCCTTGAAGCAAGACCACCAGCACCAGCACGCCCCAGCGGCTGGTGATATGGCTCAGCACCGAGCGGGAAGGGCAGTCGGCTGCCAGTAATTGGCCCCGTTGGGCGTAAAGATGCATGGCGGTCCGCATGCTGGTGCCGGGCGTGTCGCGGGTATCGATGGTCATGGCTGCTAAGAAAGTAATGGGCTAACTAAAAGGTACGTACTTACAATTCGTTAGTTTAAACCTTATTATGCGGTTTTACCACTGACCTTGAAGGGAATTATTATGATCGTCATCACTGGAGCAACAGGCAAACTGGGCCGACTCGTCATCGCCGAGTTGCTGAAACACAGCCCGGCGTCGCATATCGTCGCGGCGGTGCGCAATGTCGACAAGGCAAAAGACCTGGCCACACTCGGCGTGCAAGTGCGCGCCGCCGACTACAACCGTCCGGCCAGCCTGGATGCGGCGTTCCACGGTGCCAGCAAGATTCTGCTGATTTCATCGAGCGAAACCGGCCAGCGCACGCAGCAGCATCAAAACGTCATCGACGCGGCCCGGCGCGCCGGCGTGGCCTTGCTGGTCTACACCAGCCTGCTGCATGCCGACACCTCGCCGCTGGGCCTGGCGACCGAACATACGGCCACCGAAAAGGCGATCCGCGCATCCGGCCTGAATTACAGCCTGTTGCGCAATGGCTGGTATTTTGAAAACTACAGCGAGCATTTCGCACCGGTGCTGGAACATGGCGTGTTGCTGGGCAGCGCAAAAGAG
This sequence comes from Janthinobacterium agaricidamnosum NBRC 102515 = DSM 9628, assembly GCF_000723165.1. Lineage (NCBI taxonomy): Bacteria > Pseudomonadati > Pseudomonadota > Betaproteobacteria > Burkholderiales > Oxalobacteraceae > Janthinobacterium > Janthinobacterium agaricidamnosum. Next base: position 3,421,509 of record NZ_HG322949.1, on the reverse strand, counting down.
GGCCGCATCTCGGCCGCCGCGCGCGCCGATTACGCCGCCGCCGCCGCGACCGTGCTGACCGCCGCCGCGCCTGCGCAAGTGTATGAACTGGCGGGCGACCGCGGCTTCACGCTGGCCGAACTGGCGGCCGAGCTGGCACGCCAGTCGGGCAAGCCGGTGGCTCACAAGGATTTGCCGGAGCACGATTACAAGGCGCTGCTGGTGGGGGCGGGCGTGCCGGAAGGTTTTGCGGCCTTGCTGGCCGATTCGGATGTCGGCGCCTCGAAGGGCGGGCTGGAAGACAACAGCAAGCAATTGAGTGCGCTGATACGGCGTCCGACCACCACGCTGGCCGAGGCAGTCAAGGCTGGTTTGGCGCTATGACGACGGGGTAGCGTCCGGCAATGAAAAAAGCCGCAAACTCGTGAAAGTTTGCGGCTTTTTCGCGTATCCGGTAGATGGTGCCCACGGAGGGACTCGAACCCCCACACCTTGCGGCACATGGACCTGAACCATGCGCGTCTACCAATTCCGCCACGTGGGCACTGTTGCTGCTTGTTGCTCTTTGCTGCTGCGTGTTCTGCAGCGACGGACAGAATCATAATGGCTGGCAGGGAATCGGTCAATCGACATTTCATGTTTTTTGACATTTTTCGTCCATGACGCCGCGAATCGCGTTTGCGCCGGCGCCGGCGCCGATCGCGTGCTGAAATGAAAAAAGCCGCAAACTCGTGAAAGTTTGCGGCTTTTTCGCGTATCCGGTAGATGGTGCCCACGGAGGGACTCGAACCCCCACACCTTGCGGCACATGGACCTGAACCATGCGCGTCTACCAATTCCGCCACGTGGGCACTGTTACTTCTTGCTATCTTCTTTGCAGTGTTACGCGAAGAAGGCAGCATCATAAGGGGCGCTCTTTAATTGGTCAATGGGAAATTGATGTTTTTTTGCAAGAAGGTGAAATGAGGCTTCTTGCCGCGATAAATTGGGCGAATTTCCGTAGGTCGACTTGGCTCGAAGAGCGCAAGCCGACATGAGCCGTTGATTAAGCTTGCCGGATTGCGCTGCGCTAATCCGACCTGCGATTATTTCTGTTTGCTTGATTGCGCGGGAGAGGGTGAAATGAAAAAAGCCGCAAACTCGTGAAAGTTTGCGGCTTTTCTGCGTATCCGGTAGATGGTGCCCACGGAGGGACTCGAACCCCCACACCTTGCGGCACATGGACCTGAACCATGCGCGTCTACCAATTCCGCCACGTGGGCACTGATGCACTTCTTTTATAGCAACTTCTGCTATTATACGGCCCAGGAGAGTTTTGCGCCAGATGAAGTTTCCTTCCATACTGCACATCAACCCTGTTACCGCTTTCCCGTATCGACTGACTTTTTCAAGTTTGCCGCTGCGAGAGACCAAGATTATAGAGGAATATTTGCGGATGTCAAATGCGTGCCGCGATTTTCTTCTCGGCGGCATCAAAACAGCGGCCCGGCACGCTGTCCGTTAGGTAAACCATCGCAACCTCCGGTACACTACCGTCTATCACCGTGTCAATATTGACGGTGATGTCATCGGTGTTTATTCCCTTGATCACTGTCAATAACAACTATAGAAATACTTTTGAGCCAACATACCCACACCATCCCCAGCCGGGAGGACATTCTCGGCATATTCCGCAGTGTCAACGCGCCGCTTGCTCCGCAGTCACTCGCGAAATCGCTGAAAGTTCATGCCGATTCCATGGAGGTCCTGGTGCGCCGCCTGAAAGCCATGGAGCGCGACGGACAGCTCAAGTCCGGTCCTGACGGCGATTTTGCGCTGGCCGACCAGAGCGGTTTCATCGCCGGCCGCGTCAGCAGCCATCGCGACGGTTTTGGTTTCATCATCCCGGACGACGCCAGCCCCGACCTGTTCCTGCCTGAAAAAGAAATGCAGAAAGTACTGCATGGCGACCGCGTGCTGGCGAAAGTGGTCGGCACCGACCGCCGCGGCCGTCCGGAAGGCACCATCGTCGAAGTCACCAGCCGCGCCAACAGTCACATCATCGGCCGCCTGCTGAATGAAAACGGCACCTGGGTGGTGGCGCCGGAAGACAAGCGCATCGGCCAGGATATCCTGGTGGCCGGTTCGCCCGGCAAGGCCAAGGCCGGCCAGATCGTCAGCGTCGAATTGACCGAACAGCCGATGCGCTTCAAGCAGCCGGTCGGCAAGATCGTCGAAGTGCTGGGCGCGCTGGACGATCCCGGCATGGAAATCGAAATCGCGGTGCGCAAGTTCAATGTGCCGCACATCTTCTCGGCCGCCGCGCTGAAACAGGCGGCCAAATTGCCGTCGGTGGTGCGCGATGCCGACCTGGCCGAGCGGGTCGATTTGCGCGACGTGCCGATGGTGACGATCGATGGTGAAGACGCGCGCGATTTCGACGATGCGGTGTATTGCGAGCCGGTCAAGGTTGGCCGGAGCAATTGCTTCCGCCTGATCGTCGCGATCGCCGACGTCAGCCATTATGTGAAACCGAACGATGCGCTCGACGTCGATGCGCTGGAACGCAGCACCTCGGTATATTTCCCGCGCCGGGTGATCCCGATGCTGCCGGAAAAGCTGTCCAACGGCCTGTGTTCGCTGAACCCCGCCGTCGACCGTTTGACGCTGGTGTGCGACGCGGTGGTGACCGACAAGGGCGAAATCAAGGCCTACCAGTTCTATCCGGCCGTGATCCATTCGGCGGCGCGCCTGACCTATAACGAAGTGGCGGAAATCCTCGGTAACACCAAGGGACCGGAAGCGGCGCGCCGCCCGGCCATCGTGCCGCATCTGCTGAATTTGTACGACGTCTACCACGCGTTGCTGAAGGCGCGCACGGCGCGCGGCGCGATCGATTTCGAGACCACCGAAACCTATATCGTCTGCAATGAAGTGGGCAAGATCGAAAAGATCATTCCGCGTACCCGCAACGATGCGCACAAGGTCATCGAAGAGTGCATGCTGGCGGCCAATACCTGCGCCGCCGACTTGCTGATACGCCACAAGCATCCGGGCACCTACCGGATTCACGCCAGCCCGACCAAGGAAAAGCTGACGCAAGTGCGCACCTTCCTGAAACAGGTCGGCCTGAACCTGACCGGCGGCGATACGCCGAGCGCCAGCGACTACCAGGCGCTGATGCAGCAAATCAAGCCGCGTCCCGACGCGGCGTTGCTGCAAACCATGCTGCTGCGCTCGATGCAGCAAGCGGTCTACAGCCCGGACAATATCGGCCACTTCGGTTTGGCGTACGAAGCGTATGCCCACTTCACCAGCCCGATCCGCCGTTATCCCGACTTGCTGACGCACCGCGCCATCAAGGCGATCCTGCTTGGCAAGCGCTACGAGCCGAAGATCGGCGCCACCAGCGTGTTGAACACCAATGTGTCGAACGCGACCCGCAAGCAGCAAGCCAAGGACAAGGCCGAAGGCAAGCAGAAAGCCGCCGCCGACCTGACCGTCTGGGATGCGCTGGGCGTGCACTGTTCCGCCAACGAGCGCCGCGCCGACGAAGCGTCGCGCGACGTCGAGGCATGGCTGAAGTGCTACTTCATGCAAGACAAGCTGGGCGAGGAATTCACCGGCGTGATCACCGGCGTGACCACTTTCGGCGTCTTCGTGCAATTGGATACGCTGTTCGTCGAAGGCCTGGTGCATGTCACCGAACTGGGCACCGACTACTTCCAGTACGACGATGCGCGCCATGAATTGCGCGGCGAACGCACCGGCAAGCGCTATCAATTGACCGACCGTTTGACCGTGCAGGTGGCGCGGGTCGACCTGGAATCGCGCAAGATCGATTTGCGCCTGTTGCCGGAAGCGGGCAGCGCGGCGCTGGCAGGCAAGGGCGGCGCAAAATCGTCGGCCAAGGGCGGCAAGGGCGGCGCAGGGGGCACGATCTCGACCTACGATACGCCGCTCGAGATCGCCGCGCCGAAACGCAAGGGCGCCGCAAAAAGCATGGTCAAGCCTGGTCCGACCACCCAGTCGCGCCATGAAATCAAGGCCGTCAAGCCGGCGGCCAAGGCCAAGGCTGGAGCCAAGCGCAGCAAATCCACCGCCACGGCAGCAGCCGCGGCGGCACCACGTGCAGCAAAAACTGTATCAAAATCAAGCAAGAAGAAACGATAACACATGAAGAATAAAATGATTTTCGGCTTCCATGCCGTCACCTCGCGTTTGCGTCACGAGGCGTCGTCGGTGGAAGAAATTTTCGTCGATGCCAGCCGCGTCGACCGCCGCATGCAAGACATGGTGGCGGCCGCCAAGGCAGCCGGCGTGCGCGTGATGCCGGTCGACTCGTCGCGTCTCGACAAGATCGTCGGCACCCGCCGCCACCAGGGCGTGATCGCGTTCGCGTCGGAACTGGCGCTGGCGCGCAACCTCGATGAATTGCTCGATGCGATCGACGGTCCGCCACTGCTGCTGATCCTCGACGGCATCACCGACCCGCACAACCTGGGCGCCTGCCTGCGGGTGGCCGACGGCGTCGGCGCGCACGCGGTGATCGTGCCGAAAGACCGCGCGGTCGGCCTCAACGCCACCGCCGCCAAGGTCGCCAGCGGCGCCGCCGAAACCGTGCCGTACATCACGGTGACCAACCTGGCGCGCACCATGCGCGAATTGAAAGAGCGCGACATCTGGCTGATCGGCACCTCCGACGATGGCGAAAAAGGCTTGTATGAAGCCGATTTCAGCGGCCCGACCGCGCTGGTGATGGGTTCCGAAGGCGAGGGCATGCGCCGCCTGACCCGCGACACCTGCGACATCCTCGTCAATATCCCGATGTTCGGCTCGGTCGAAAGCCTGAACGTCTCGGTCGCGTCCGGCGTCTGCCTGTACGAAGCGCGCCGCCAGCGCCTGGCCAAGGAAGCGTAATCCCCACCGGGGACGCGGTTCGATTATCGGGCAATATTGTCCGATGATCGAACCCTGTCCCCGGTTCCGGTTTCAGCGGCTGCGGGCCGAATGCGCTACCATCTGTTTTTCCCTCCCCCTATCGAGTGTCCGTCTTATGTTTCACCGTCTGCGCGAAGATATCAACAGCATCATCGAACGCGATCCCGCCGCCCGTAACGGCTGGGAAGTGCTGACCTGTTATCCGGGGCTGCAGGCGATCGTCATGCACCGCTGGTCGTTCTGGTGCTGGAACCATGGCTTGAAGTGGCCGGGCCGTTTTATTTCCTACCTGGCGCGTATCGTCACCGGCATCGAAATCCATCCCGGCGCGACCATCGGCCGGCGCGTGTTCATCGACCACGGCTTCGGCGTGGTGATCGGCGAAACGGCGGTGGTCGGCGACGATTGCACCATTTACCAGGGCGTCACGCTGGGCGGCACCTCGCTCACCAGCGGCAGCAAGCGCCATCCGACGCTGGAGCGCGGCGTCATCGTCGGCGCCGGCGCCAAGGTGCTGGGCAGTTTCACGGTCGGCGAATACGCCAAGGTCGGTTCCAACGCAGTGTTGCTGAAGGGCGTGCCGCACGGCGCGACGGCGGTCGGCAATCCGGCCCATATCGTGCAAAAGGACGCCAGCCATGCGCGCGAGGGCAGCACCGCGCATCTGTTCGCCGCCTATGGCGTGACGCCGAACGGCGACGATCCGCTGTCGAAGGCGCTGCAAGGCTTGATCACCCACGCGGTCAGCCAGGAGCAGCGCATCGACACCATCCTGGCGACGATGAAGGCGGCGGGGATCTGCTGCAACAGCGTGCCGGAATGTGATAAATTCGACTCGGAACACTTGAACAAACTCGTCGATTAAGGATGACCGCATGACTACAGAAGTATCTTCCGCGCCCGACGGTGCGGCCGTGCTCGACCCGTTTGAAATCCGCGTGCTGGCCGTGCTGGCCGAAAAGGAAGCGCTGACGCCGGATAATTACCCGCTGTCGCTGAATGCGATCACCAACGGCTGCAACCAGTTGTCCAGCCGCGAGCCGGTGATGGCGATTTCGGAAGAGACCGTGTACGACGTGTTGCAGCGGCTGATGCAGCGTAAATTCGTCAATGGCATCACGCAGGCCGGCGCGCGCGTGGCCAAGTATGAACACCGCATGCGCATCAAATGGTCGCTGGAACAGGACAAGCTGGCGATCCTGACCACGCTGATGCTGCGCGGCCTGCAAACCGCCGGCGAAATCCGCAGCCGCAGCGGGCGGCTGCATGAATTCAAGAGCGTGGCCGAGGTCGAAACGGGCTTGCAATTCCTGATCGATAAATATCCGCCGCTGGTGGCCAGGCTGGCGCTGGCGCCGGGCGCCAAGGAGCCCCGCTACGGCCAGTTGCTGGGCGGCGAAGAAGCGCTGGCGCGCGATGAAACGGCGTCCGGTTTCGCCGGCGCGGTGGCGCCGCCGCAAGGCGGCGGCCGGGTCGCCGCGCTGGAACAGGAAGTGCGGCAATTGCGCGGCGAAGTCGCCGACCTGGCGGCGCAATTCGCGGCGTTCAAGCAGCAGTTCGAATAAAATCGATTCGCTTTTTTATTATTCGTAATTGGCCGGATCGATGGCCGGCGTGCCGTGGTGCGCAAACACATCGCCGCCGCGCGGATGTTTCTGGGTCTGGCGCAGTGCATCCGATGGCGGGCTGATGAAGACGATCGATGCTTCGTTGCTGTCGCGCAGGTTGATCGCCGCGCTGATGCCGCCGTCGCGATAGCTGCCCATTACCCCGATCGCCATCTGCATGAACAGCGTGGCCGCGCCGGTGTTGCCGAGCCGCTGGTCGGTATCGATGAACT
>NZ_HG322949.1:3407024-3414734 GCF_000723165.1 Janthinobacterium agaricidamnosum NBRC 102515 = DSM 9628 | reverse complement strand
CCTCGCGTCCGATGCGCAGCGCAAAATCATGCGGCGGCAAGCCGACCAGCACCGGGCCGCTGGTCTTGTTTGCCGGATCGAAACGCTGCTTGCTGGTAAATACGCGTTGAAAAAAGCCGGCGCCGATTTCAGCCAATGGCTTGCGGCGCTGATATTCCTGGTTCCATGTGGTAGGACCGTCGCCCCACAGGCTTTTGCGCGGCTTGCCCGCGGTCGTCGACAGGCCGTGGCCATCGATATGGTCCGGTACGCCTTGCCAGCCGATGCCTTGCATATTGTCCAGCGCGACGGTCATGTCTTCCGGGCAGAAATACAGATAGACCTTGCCGCGGTTGTCGCGGTCAGCCGCCGCGCTCCATGCCGCACCGACCATGCCATGGTGTCTGGCCTGATCGGTCAAGGCTGCCAGCGCCGGCGCGGCATGTTTCTTGGCCACCACGCCTTGCACGATCTGGGCCAGTGTTTGCAGCCGGGCGTGCAGGGTCTGGCGCGCATCGAGCGCCGCGTACTGGCCGGCCATGGCCTCATCCTCGCCGCCGCCAAACAGCCGGCTCGATTCGACGGCGCTGAAAAACAGGGTGGTGTCTTGCACCAGGCTGTATGGCGGATGGGTCAGTATCAATGTGTCGGCCGGGCGTTTTCCCTCGTCGAGCAGGAAGGCTTGCGCCAGCAGCGCGATCAGGCAGCCCTGGCTATGCGCGACGATGGAAACGACTTCATCCTTGTCGTAGTCGCGTAGCATGGCAATCAGTGCCGCCAGGCGCTTGGCCGCCAGCACCATGTACATGCGCCCGGGCGCCGTTTTTAACGGCCGCACCGGATCGCCGCCGGCGTCAATCGGTGAAAACAGCCCCTTGTTCCACATGTCCGGCACGGTGCTGGTGGCGTTGCCGAACGGACCGCCATTCTTGGACAAGTCCTTGTCCAGCCTGTTGCCGTAGCGGTCGGTGCGCTGGCCGTTGATGCCTTGGGCGGCGTTCGAGCGTTCCCGATAGCCCCAGTAAAACGGAATCACCGGGCTGTGGGTGGTCTCATCGATCTTGCGCTTGAAGTAGACCGCGTCCGGGTCCGGTTCCAGCACGTCCTTGTCGGCGGCGCCCGGCAGGCGGTAGGCGGCGGGCGTGAACAGGCTGGAAGCGCCCGGCGCGATGCCATGCAGCCGCGTATCGAGTCCCTGGCACAGCCCTTGTTCCACGGGACCGAAGCTGGTGCCGACATCGTTGACGCCGTGAATCACGATGATGTTGCCGGGCAGGGCGGGCTTGACGTTGACGGTCTTGTCGTAGGCCCGGTTGCATTGCAGCACCGTGCTGTCCCGCCCGATCACATACGGAAGTTTGGGGTAGGCCATTACTACTCCTGGAGTAGAGCCAGACACAAGAGAAATGGTTGAAAGTGAGGTTGTCGCAGTCTAGAGGAGGGGGATGGTACGCACAAATCAATCAACCTGATGTTTGCGCTGGAACAGCAAAGGGAGAATGGCAGGGGCTGGCGTGGCGCGATCCACGCCAGAGGCGAGGGCGGCCCTTATCGTGCCGGGCAACCGGTGGTGCGGCTATTGTCGGCGATGCCGGTAATCAGCCACTTGCCGTCCTGGTGGATCAGCGTCACGATGTCGGTGCCGCAGTGATGTATCTTGCCGTTGGCGCGGAAATCGTATGCTGTCCAGATCATCGCGATGTCATCGTCGATGCGCTCTTCCAGCGCGTCGGTGCCGTCGGGGAGGCAGTCGCAGAATACCGCAAACTTTACCTGCATCAGCTTGCCGCCGCGTATCAGGCTGCCGGTGCCCTCCGGGGGCGGGACGACGGCATCATTTTCTTGATGCGAGCATGAATCGTGTCCTTTTAAAGGGAGGAAAACAGTGGATTGGGATGCCTGGCAATGCAGGCATCTCGCATCCTATGCGATTCCATCGGACCATGGACATGGTTGCAAATCAGGCTCTTCATTCCCAGTGTCCGCCCTCTCGAATAACAGTCAGCGCTCCCCCAGCGATTCCGAAAACGTCTTGGTGATCGGCTTGGTCAGGTAACGCAGCACGGTCTTGCGGCCCGTATTGATTTCGACGGTCGCCGTCATGCCCGGCTGGATCAGGATGGTAGCGCCGTTGCGGCCGACCAGGTTGCGGCCGCTGGTCTTGATCTGCACCCGGTAATACGGCTGCTCGTTGCCCTTGTTATCCTCGCTCAGCGTATCGGCGCTGATGTAGCTGACGGTGCCGCGCAGCCGGCCGTAGATGCCGTAATCGTAGGCGTCCAGCTTGATCGCCGCCGTCAGTCCCGGCTTGATGAAGGCGATGTCGGCCGGCTTGACCTTCGCTTCGATGATCAGGTCGTCGTCGGTCGGCACGATCTGCATGATTTCCTCGCCCGGCTTGGCCACGCCGCCCAGCGTGGTCAGGCGCACGTTGCGCACGATGCCGTCGGTTGGCGCATGCACTTCGGTCGATCCCAGCTGCTCCTTGCGCTGGGCCACGGTTTGCAGCACGCCGGCCAGGTCTTCCTGCGCCTTGACCAGGTCGGTCTGGCTGTCTTGCAGGTATTTGTTGCGGCGGTTGGTGATCTGGGCCTGGATATCGACCACCTGGCGCCGCAATTTCAGCACTTCGGCGCGGCTGACGTCGCCGGAATCGAGCAGCGGCAAGTTCATCGCCAGTTCTTCCTTGATCAGCTTCATCGCGCTTTCCAGCGCGCCGACCTCTTCGCGCACCGCGCCCTGGCGCTTGTTGAACAGCGTCAGCTGGTTGGCCTTGAATTCCGGGTAGGCGTTCAATTCGGCCGGGAACTTCGGCGTGCCGCCGAACACTTCGGCTTGCAGCCGCGCCACCGCCGCCTTCAGGCCGGCAGCCTTGGCCGTGCTTTCCAGGTAGCTCGATTCGGCCTTGGTCTGGTCGAAGCGCGCCAGCAGCTGGCCGCGCTTGATGACGCTGCCTTCATGCACCCGCAAGTCGCTGAGCACGCCGCCGTCGGCGACCTGGATGATCTGGTTGCGCGAACTGGCGATCACCTGGCCGTTGGCGCGCGTGATCTGGTCCAGTTCGGCCCAGTTGGCCCATGCCAGGAAGCCGACGATGGCGGCGCCGCAGCTCCAGATCAGGATGCGTCCGCGGCGCTCGCCGCGTGGCGCGCTCACGCTGCCGCTCCTTGCGCCGGCTGCACGGGCTGGGCCGGCGGCTGGGCCACCGGTTGCGGCTTGCCGGACAACTTGGCCAGCACCGAGTCGCGCGGCCCGTCCAGCACGATGCGTCCGGATTGCAGCACGATCAGCCGGTCCAGCAGCGGCAGCAGGGCGTTCTTATGGGTGGTGGCGATCATCGTCACGCCTTCCTGCGCCAGCTCGGCCAGCAGCGCGACGATGCGCGCCTCGCTTTTCGAATCCATCGCGCCGGTCGGCTCGTCCAGCAGCCAGATCTTCGGGCGCGCCAGCAGCATGCGGGTCACCGCGATCAATTGCTTCTGGCCGCCCGATACGCCGCGTCCGCCCTCGGTGATTTCCAGCGCCAGGCCGCGCGGCTGGCCCAGCACCAGGTCGATCAGGCCGGTGCGCCGCGCCGCCGCCAGGATCGCTTCCTCGCCCGGATCGGCCAGGCCCAGTATCAGGTTGTCGCGCAGCGTGCCGCTGAACAGCCGGGTCTCTTGCGGCAGGTAGCCGACCATTTCGCGCGCCACCGCCGGCGCCAGCAGCGCCATGTCGACATCGCCGAGGAACACCTTGCCGTCGGCCGGCTGGTACAGGCCGGACATCAGTTTCAATAACGTGCTCTTGCCGGAACCGATCGCGCCGACCAGGCCGATGCGTTCGCCCGGCTTGATGTCGAGCCGCTCCACTTCCAGCGCCGCGCGCTGCGTGTCGCCATAGCTGAAGCGGATCCGCTCGAAACGGAAACCGGTGTCCAGGCTGCGCGGAGTCAGCATGTGGTGCGCCGCGTCGGCTTCGTTGGGCAGGCTGATGACTTGTTCCAGGCCGTCGATCGAGGCGCGCGCATGGGCCCATTGCACCATCACGCCGGGCAGCTGGATGATCGGCGCCAGCGCGCGGTTGCTGATGATGGTGCAGGCCAGCAGCGCGCCCATGGTCATCTGGTTTTCGGTGACGAACCAGGCGCCCATGCCGATCAGCGCCACGTTGGTGATTTGCTGGAACGCGGCGGTCAGGTTTTGCGACAGCGCAGCATAGTCGCGGATATTTTGTTCGGCGTAGCTGGTCTCGGCCACCAGCTTGCCCCAGCGGCCCTGCACCAGCCATTCTGCGCTGCTGCTTTTCAGCGATTCGATGCCGTCCACCGCCTCCACCAGCAAGCCGGCCTTGCGGTTGCTGGCCGACAGGTTGCGCCGGGTGTGGTTCTGGATCGCCTTCTGGAACATCAGGCCGGTCACCAGCGCCAGCGGCAGCGCGACCAGCGGCACCGCCACCAGCCAGCCGCCGATCACGGTGATCATCACCAGGAACACCAGCGCGAACGGCACGTCGGTCAGCACGAACAGCGAGGTCGACGTCATCACGCCGCGCACCATTTCAAAGCCCTTGACCTGGGCCGCTAGCGTGCCGACCGAGGCCGGCCGCGCTTCCATGCGGATGCCCAGCATGCGCTGGAAAAACCACTCGGACAATTCGTGGTCGATGGTATTGCAGGAATGGTCGACGATGCGGCTGCGCACCTGCTTCAGCACGAATTCCAGCACGATCGACAGGATCACGCCGATGCTCAGCACCCACAGCGTATTAAACCCCTGGTTCGGGATCACGCGGTCGTACACCTGCATCGAAAACAGCGAGGTCGCCATGGTCAGCAGGGTCACCAGCGTGGTGGCCAGCACCGCGTCGACGAACACCGCCTTGTGCGCCCACAAGGCATCGCGCACCAGGCGCAGCGCGCCCAGCTTGACCTCATCGTCGGTTTTCGCTTCGGCGCGGCGCGGCAGCGACAGGCAGGCGACGCCGTCGAGCCGTTCCAGCACCAGGTTGGCGCCGTCGGCGTTTTCGCCATGCCAGACGGTGTCGGCGCCGCGCACGGTCAGCAGGCCCCAGCCCAGCTGCGGCTGATGGATCACGAACGGCAGGTCGGCCGGGGTCGGGCTGTGCAGCACGCGCGCGGCGCCTTCCAGCCCGGCCGCGCGCCAGGTGTCGTTCAGCAGCCGTTGGCTATCTTGCGTCTCGGGCGCCATCCCGACATGCAGTTGCAGGTCGGCCAGCCGCGCGCCGGGCAAGTGCTGGCCGGCCAGCCGCGCCGCCTTGTCGATCAATGTCACCAGGCCGTTCTTGAGAGAGGCTGTCACGATACTGTCCTTTGCTTGATGTTGTCGTGCGATGTGTGCGTGCCGGCGCCGGGTCAGCGCCGCGCGCCGCCCAGGTTGCCGGTTTCGGCCGCCAGCCGCAGGCCGGCGGCGATCGCCTGCGCGCGCGTGTCTTCCAGCGCGAACTGGGCCTGGGTCGCTTCGCGCACCGCGTTCAGCACGTCGTTCCAGGTCTTGCGGCCGATTACGTACTGGCGCGCATACGATTCGAACACCTGGGTGGTGGTGGCGCTGGCCTGGCCGGCGTTGCCGAGCCGCTGGCGCGACGCCTCGGCCTCGTTCCAGTCCAGCGTAAAACGTTCGCGCACGTCGCGTTCGGCAGCCTCGCGCGCCGAACGCGCCGCTTCGCGCTTGGCGACGGCGGCGTCGACCCCGGCCAGCGCCGACAGGCCGGCGCCCGGTTGCGCCACCAGCACCAGCATGGCGCGCGCGCGGTTGTCGATGTCGGGCTGGTTGCCGGTGTTTTTTTCCAGCCGCACTACCAGCTTCGGCATGTAGGCCGAGCGTTGCAGCGCGATCTCGGAACCGGCCGCCTGTTCCTCGAATTCCAGCCGGCGCAGCGTCGGCGAATACGCCAGCGCCTGCGGCAGGATGGCGTCGATGCCGTCGCGCAGCGGCGGTTCGATGGCGGCGATGCCGGCGTCGCTGACTTCGCGCACCGGCTTGCCGGTCAGTTGCGACAATTGCGCCAGGCTGCTGGCCAGCGCCTGGTTGGCGTTCGACAGGTCGTTGCTGGCCTGGTAGGTGCGCGATTCGGCCAGCCGCTGGTCGGTTTGCGAGCTGACCGACTGGTCGACCCGGCGTTTTATCATGGCCAGCAGTTTTTCATGTTCGGCCAGCCCTTCCTCGGCGAATTTCCTGCGCGCGCTCTGGCGCAGCGCCTCGGTATAGGCGGCGATCACGCGCAGCGACAGCGTCAGGCGTTCCTCTTCCAGCGCGGCGCCGGCCGCGTCGACCCGGCTGCCGGCCGCGTCGATGCCGGCATAGATGCGGCCGCCGGCCCACAGCGGCTGCTCGATGCGCACCAGGCCGCTGCTTGAACTGCTGGAAGTGGAGCCGGCCGGCGCTTCCACGCTGACGGTCGGATAGCGCTGCCACTTGGCGCCGTCGAGGTCGGCGCGCGCGGCGTCCTGGGCCGAACGGCGGCCCTGGATCGTCGGGTGGTTCAGTAGTGCGGCTTGCAGCACTTGTTCGAAGCTCCAGACGCCCTGTGCGTGCAATGGGCCGGAGGAGAGAAGCATCAGCGCGGCCAGCAGGGCGGCGCGGATGCAGGCAGGGAGGGGGAAGTCGCTCAATGGAATCCCGTGGTGGTCTGTCGGGCCGGCTGGCCCCGTTCTGCTGCGTCCTGGTGTGTTCAATTGCATGCAATGGTGATTGCGTCTTGCGAAAAACCCGGATTGCGCGCGCGGCGCAATCCGGGGCCGGGCCAGCTTAGACGATGAAGTTCGCTTGCGTCAGGTGCTGGGTGGTAGTCAGGCCGGACAGCAGCACCAGCGCAGTTTCCGTGCCAGTGGCCGAACTCAGGTCGCTGGAGTGGTACAAGGTCACCGCGCCATTGTTGGCCGCGTCGTGGATCACGATGTAGCCCTGGCCGGACAGCACGCTGCTGTCGGCGGCGATGGCGCTGATCGCATCGTGGATGCTGATCGGCGTGTCGTCGAAGACGAAGAAGTTATCGGCACCGAAGTCGGTGTGCAGATTGACTCCGGCGGCAAGCGACAGGCTGCCCAGATGACCCAGCGCCGACAAGTCGATCACGTCGCCGCCGTCGGCCAGCGCGCCGCCCTGGAAGCCGGTCACTATTTGCGGGCTGTTATGGGCCAGCGTGCTGATCGTCAGCAGGTGGTTGGCGTCGGTCAGGTCGGCCAGCTGTTGCGCCGCGAGCGCCGCGGCGGCGTCGTGGCTGGCGATCTGCGCCAGCGCCGCCGCGTCGGTCAGGTCGGCCTGGTTGCTGGCGTCGATCGCGGCTGCGTGCGCGGCGTCGGCCACCAGGCCCAACGCCTGCGCATCGGTCAGGTCGGCGGTCGCTTGCGCCGCCGCCGCCGCTGCCGCATGCGCGGCCGCTTGCTGCGCCAGCGCGGCCGCATCGGTCTGGTCGGCGATGGCTTGCGCCGCTGCCGCCGCCAACGCGTCGGCGTCCGAGATCAGGCCCAGCGCGTGGGCGTCGGTCTGCGCGGCGATCGCATTGGCCTGGGCCAGCGCCACCTGTGCCGCATCGGCAGCGGCCTGGGCGGCGGCGGCCGACGCATCGTCGGCATGGGCTTGCTGGGCATTGGCCTGCGCTTGTGCCGCGAACGCTGCCGCCGCCGCGGCGGCAGCGTCGTCGGCTTGCGCCGCATGCAGCGCGGCCAGCGAGATGGCGGCTTGCGCGGCGCTGGCGGCCGCTTGCGCATCGGCGGCGGTCGCAGCTTGC
>NZ_HG322949.1:3395379-3406988 GCF_000723165.1 Janthinobacterium agaricidamnosum NBRC 102515 = DSM 9628 | reverse complement strand
CCACCGCCGCCGCCTGCCGCGGCGGCGGCGCCGATCGCACCGGCGCCGACAGCCAGCATGCCGCCGGTGGTCAAGCCACCCACTCCGGCGCCGACGCCAGCTCCACCGATTCCACCGGCTGAAGGAGCGCCTGCGGCGCCGCTGACTTCAACGGTGCTGCTTGCGGGTACAGCTGCGCCTGCCTGACCGGCGCCTGCGTCGGCATTGCCAGCGGCCACGCCTTCGCTGGCGTTGCCGATATCGGCCGAGCCGCTGCCCGGCGCGCCTGCGCCAGCCGCGCCGCCGCTGCCGCCGGCTATCGCGGCGCCAGCGACACCCAGTGCGCTGGCGGCCATGGCGCCTTCTGACAACGCTGCGCCATCCGATACGCCCTGGACTTCGACTACATTGTCGAGCGGTACCGCACCGTCCTCATGCCGGTTTTCAAGCAGCTCGTCTTCGTTTTCTTCGCCGGGTTTGCGTCCGCCCCGGCTGGCTTGTCTGGCATTGCCGCTGGCGGCCTGATCGCGCGCCATGTCGCTATTCGGACGGGAACCGTCGATGGTGCCTGCGGCGGCGTTATTAGCTGGAACTTGTTTAGGGGAGGTGGCCATTTTAATCTCCTGAGAGGTAGTCCGAATAATGTAGGTTTTTCAATATTTCAATCAATATTGTTGAATGTACGACCCGTGCTTTTTTCTCCGTGGCCATTGCGTTTACCGGGCGAATGACGAAGTGAAAAAATATCAACATTGTTTAATGAGAAGCTGCGGAATGGCAGTCTCATTACCTGAATTGGCGCTTCGTCATGGAAGCCAGGCAGTGATGCTATTGGTTGGCAAGCGCGGGCATTTATTTGGGCCCTCCCGTTTATCCTTGTACAGCCTGATTCATGCCTGAAAGGCACGTCCTGGAGTGGACGAAATGATATGGTCGAGTGACTGATGTTTCTTTTTTGGAACTAGTCATTCTCTTTTGTCTATTTCCTATAATCTATATTCTGGCAAAAACATTTTGTGCAAATATCACGGATTGTCACCAATTTTCAATTATCTGGATTTTTTCGTATAAAACATTGAAATAAAATTTACATTAACTTAATTCAACACTTTTATCGCCTTCCTACGGATTTGATAGTTGTTGTTTTTTGGATTTATTGCGATTTTTGGTGAATGAAATAATAGATGAATAATTAACTTATTGCTGAGTTTGTATTAACTATCGAGCAGGTAGTGAATAAAATTTTCATCAACCGCGATGATTGGCGTCAGAAATAACTATCGACTTAATAGCAATAAAATTGATGATTAAATTATTGGTAATATTTGTTTGGAGTATTGATTCTCCAGAGAAAAATTTCATGCTGCTGGCGACCTTGCGATCCGGGATCCGAATGCAAGTACGATATGTCTGGCCACCCATGGCGGCATCCTGGCATGGTGGTTAGCCGATTTGCAGGTTCGCAATTTTTATATGTTGTAAATACTCAAAAAGTAGCCAATACTGGCGGACCATTTTTTTTCAGCCGCCCAAAATGATTGTTATAGACTGTGCAAGGCCTGTTCGCCCGGCTTTGCTGACGCTGGCCCGCCGCGGCGGTGCCTTGATGGCCGCCGCGCTGCTCGGCGCTGAGCAGCGCGGCGGCGGCCAGTTTCAAGATGAACCGTTATTCGCGATTATTGCTGGACCGCGATGGCAGCCTGATCGTCAGCGATACCTGTAATAGCTTGCTGCGCCGGGTGATGATGGCCGGTGTGGTCAGCACGGTGGCCGGCCGGCAGGGAGCGTATTGCAGCTGGTTGCCAAACCCTGCCAGATCTATCGTGGATGGCAACGGTAATACCGCGCTATTTGACGCCGTCTACGGGCTTGCGCTGGACAGCAACGGCAATTATCTGGTCGGCGGCCAGCAATCGATACGTCGCGTGACGCCGGCCGGGCAGGTCAGCACCGCGCTGAAGTATGGGCAATCGGACACCGGCGCACCGTTTTCCGATATCGGGGCGGTGTACGATTTGCTCGCCGATCCCTGCGGCGACCTGTATTTCATCGGCGGCGGCAGGCCGCGGGCCATCTTGAAATTCCATGCGGGCAGCGTGGCGTATTTTGCCGGCGGACAGTCTGTGAATGCCCCTTTCATCATCCCGCGTGGCTTGAAACGCGATGCGGCGGGCAATTTTTATGTCAGCGACTACACTGCCGTGCGCAAGATTACGCCTGCGGGAGCCATCACCACGCTGGCCGGCACGTTCAATGATAATAACGGCAAGCGCGGCAATCTTGATGGCCTGGGCGCCGCCGCAAGCTTCAGCAACCTGGGCGCGCTGGCGATGGGGCCGGACGGCAATCTGGCGGTCACGGACAATAGCTATGGCGTGCTGCGCAAGGTGACGCTGGATGGGCAAGTGACGACGCTGGCCGCGACCCCGCTGACGTTGACCTATGCGGACGGCCAGGCTGGCGCGGCGCGTCTGAATCCGGGCACCCAGCCAGCCGTCGACGCGCTGGGCAATGTGTATATCAGCAGCGCTTTCCTGGCGTCCAGCCTGGCCTTTGACCGCAGCGGTAATTTGTATATTTCCGATGCCGGCTTGCTGGCGGTGTACCAATTGAACCCGTCGGGCCTGTTGTCGCTGTTCGCGGGAACGCCCGGCAAGGCTGGGGACAGCCTGGGCGGGCCGCGCAGCGCCACTTTCGGCTATTACGGGGATGACTGGATGAGCGCCGACGATGCCGGCAATCTTTACCTCAGCGGACAAGGCGCGCTGCGCAAGATCAGTGCCGCCGGCGTGGTGTCGGTACCCAACTTGCTCTGGGGTAATCCGGGCTTGATGGGCCTGGCGTATTCGAAGGGGGTGCTGTATGGCACCACGCCGAATGCCGTGCTGCAGGTGGCCGCGCCCTGATCCATGGCATGGGGGGCGTAAGCGCAGCCATCGCCGCCCATGACGAGGCCGATGTAATGCGGCTGGCGGTATCAGGACAGCAAGGCGCCATCCAGGTCGTGGCGCGTGATCTCGCCTTGCGCATCGACCGCGATCCAGCCGCCGCGCCGTTGTTCGCCGGGTGCGGTATCGCATTCCCAGTCGGGCAGCACATAGCGCAGCGTCGCGCCGTCGCGGTGCAATGCCGGGCGGTGGGTGTGGCCGTGGATCATCACGACGGCGCCGCTGCGGTCGAATACCTGGCGTACCGCATCGGGCGCCACATCGAGAGTCGCGTAACTTTTTTCGCCTTGTTCTTCGCGGCTGTCGTTACGCAATCCGGCGATGATCGCCTTGCGCTGAGCCAGCGGCATCGACAGGAATTGTTGTTGCCATGCGGCTTGGCGCACCTTGGCGCGGAATTCCATGTATTTGATATCGCCGGTGCATTCGGCGTCGCCATGCAGTAGCACGATTGTTTTGCCGGCGATGGTCGCTACATGCGGTTCTGACAGCGCGGCGGCGCCGGTTTGCGCGGCGAAGCCCGGACCGAGCAAGAAGTCGCGATTGCCAGCCAGCCAATAAATGGCCACGCCGGCATCGCTGACGGCGCGCAGCGCTGCCGCTATTGCTTGATTGAACGGATCGGACAGGTCGTCGTCGCCGGCCCAATATTCGAACAAGTCGCCGAGTAAATACAGTTCCCGTGCCGCCATCGCATGCTGGCGCAGGAAATCCAGGAACGCCTTGCTGGTGCGCGGATGCGACGCTTGCAAATGCAGGTCTGAAATAAACAGCGCCACAGGCGGGCGCTTGGCCGAACGTTGAGAACGGGAGTCAGGCATGGTCATGGTGCGTGGAAGAGGAAAAAAGCAGCCGTTCGCCGTGCAACATCACTATGCCTGGGCAGCATGCTATTGAGCTTGTTCAGTTAATGAAACCGGATTAAACCGCTTCGATTTTTTCGATGATCACGTCGCTCACCGGCACATCGGCGAACATGCCGGCGCGCGAGGTTTTGACGGCGCGGATCGCATCGACCACTTCTTTGCCTTCGGTAACTTTACCGAACACGGCATAACCGAAGCCGTCCTGGCCTGGGTAGTCGAGGAAACCGTTGTTCTTGACGTTGATGAAGAATTGCGCCGACGCCGAGTGCGGGTCCGAGGTGCGTGCCATGGCCAGCGTGTACGGCTCGTTTTTCAAGCCGTTCTTGGCTTCGTTTTCGACCGTCGCATCGGCTGGTTTTTGCTTCATGCCTGGCTCGAAGCCGCCGCCCTGGATCATGAAGCCGTCGATGACGCGATGGAAAATGGTGTTGCTGTAGTGACCTGCGGTCATGTACGACAGGAAGTTGGCAACCGTTTTCGGCGCTTTTTCAGCGTCCAGCTCAGCGGTGAACTTGCCCAGGTTGGTGGTGATGATAACAGCGGTCATGATGGATCCTAGAAGGTAAAGAATTTAAGAATCGGCCCCGCCATGGCAGGGCCAAAGCGTTATTTTACAGTTTTGTGGGCCGATGCCGGCACTAATGTGGCCGCTTCGATCACGATTGGCGTCACCGGCACGTTTTCCTGGCCATTCTTGTCGGCCACCGGCACGCCCTTGATCTTGTCGACCACGTCCATGCCGCTGATCACTTTGCCAAACACCGTGTAGCCGAAACCGTCGCGGCCCGGGTAGTCGAGGAAGGCATTGTCGTTGACGTTGATAAAGAATTGCGAGGTCGCCGAATGCGGGTCGGCGGTGCGCGCCATCGCCACGCTGTACTGTACGTTTTGCAAGCCGTTCTGGGCTTCGTTCTGCACCGGCTTGCCGGTGGTTTTCTGCTTCATGTTCTTGTCCATGCCGCCGCCCTGTATCATGAAGCCGTCGATGACGCGGTGGAAAATGGTGCCCTTGTAATAGCCGCTTTTAACGTATTGCAGAAAATTGGCCACGCTCTTCGGCGCTTTTTCCTGGTCCAGCTCCAGCACGATGAGACCCATGCTGGTTTTCAAGGTGACTTGCGGTGGCGCTTTCGGCGCCGCATCGGCGGCCAGCACCGCGCCGCTGAGGGCGACGCCGGCGAACAGGGCCATGAATTTGCTGAAGAAAGAAGGGCCGCGCAAAGTGGTTTCTTGCATTATTGCTTCCTTAATTGTTGTGTTGGTTTCTTTATGGCAAGGAAAGTACAAGGGCTGTACTGCTAAACTTGGTCGCACATCATAAAAACCTCAGCTATATCAGGCCAGTCTGGTTTTTATCAATGTTATACTTGATCTTGACGTCCCCATTCTAACAAAGAAGAACAATACAGAGGGTTCGACAGTCTCGCAGCAAACGCAGGGATTTTGGCACCGCGCCCAAGTGTCGGCGCCTGCCCTTCGTGTTGCCCGGACTGGCGCCCGCTATACCTGCAAGAACAAGATGAGCAATCTAAAGATTTACAATACGCTGGCACGCGAGAAGCAGACTTTCGTTCCGATGGAAGCGGGCAAGGCGCGCATGTATGTATGCGGCATGACCATCTACGACTATTGCCACATCGGCCATGCGCGCATGATGATGGCGTTCGACGTCATCTACCGCTGGTTGAAGGCGTCCGGCCTGGAGGTCACCTATGTGCGCAATATTACCGACATCGATGACAAGATCATCAAGCGCGCGGTCGAGAACGGCGAAACGATTTCGCAGCTGACGTCGCGTTTTACGCGCTACATGGATGAAGATACCGGCGCGCTGGGCATCCTGGCGCCGGACCACACGCCGCGCGCCACCGAGTACGTGCCGCAAATGCTGAGCCTGATTGAAAAACTGGAGCAGAACGGCCTGGCCTATCAGGGGCTGGACGGCGACGTCAATTATGCGGTGCGCAATTTCCCCAATTATGGCCGCTTGTCGGGCAAGTCGCTGGACGACTTGCGCGCCGGCGAACGGGTCGACGTCAACACCGGCAAGCGCGATCCGCTCGATTTCGTGTTGTGGAAATCGTCGAAGGAATCGGAGCCGGCCGAAGTCAAATGGGATTCCAGGTGGGGTTCCGGCCGGCCGGGCTGGCATATCGAATGCTCGGCCATGTCGTGCGCCTTGCTGGGCGAACAATTCGACATCCATGGCGGTGGCGCCGATCTGCAATTCCCGCACCATGAAAACGAGATTGCCCAATCGGAAGGCGCGTTCGGCCACACCAGCGTCAACTACTGGATCCATAATGGCTTCGTGCGCCTGGACAATGAAAAAATGTCCAAATCGCTGGGCAATTTCTTCACGATCCGCGAAGTGCTGCAAAAATTCGACGCCGAAGTGGTGCGCTTCTTTATCTTGCGCGCCCACTACCGCAGCCCGTTGAATTATTCCGACGTGCACCTGGACGACGCCCGCGTCGCGCTGACCCGTTTGTATACGGCGCTGGCCGAGGTGAGCGTGGAAGCCGGCGGCATCGACTGGAACGAAGCGCACGCGGTGCGTTTCGCCGAAGCGATGGACGACGATTTTAATACCCCGCTGGCGCTGGCCGTGCTGTTCGACCTGGCGACCGAAGTCAACAAGACCAAGTCGGCGACCCTGGCGCGTCAATTGAAGGGCCTGGCTGGCGTATTGGGCTTGCTGGAGCGCACGCCCCAGCAATTCCTGCAAGCGCCGGCCGGCGCCGAGGCGGCTGACGGCGCAACCGATATCGACGCCGCCATCGCGGCGCGCAGCGCGGCCAAGAAAGCGCGCGACTTTGCCTTGTCGGACCAGATCCGCGCCGATTTGCTGGCGGCCGGTATCATCCTGGAAGACAAACCGGACGGCTCGACCAACTGGCGCCGCGCATGATGCCGACCACCAGGGAAAACGGGGAAGTTCCAGCGTCGGCGCCGGTGATCCAGGTGCCGCCGTACTGGGAAGAGGCGAAGATCGAGCTGATGAAGCGCGACCGCATCATGAAAAAACTGATCCCGCAATTTGGCGACCTGCACCTGGTCGGCCATGGCGACCCGTTTGCAACCTTGGCGCGCTCGCTGGTCGGGCAGCAAATCACGCCGAAGGCGGCCGACGCCGCGTGGCGCAAACTGTTGCTGGCGTGTCCGAAATGCACGCCGGGGCAGGTGATCAAGGCGGGCGCCGAGCAATTGTCGGCCTGTGGCTTATCCAAGCGCAAGACCGAATACATCCTCGACCTGGCCGACCATTTCAAGGCCAAGCGCGTGCATGCGAACCAATGGGACCAGATGGATGACGAAGCCGTCATCGCCGAGCTGGTGCAGATTCGCGGCATCGGACGCTGGACAGCGGAGATGTTTCTGATATTTAATCTGCTGCGGCCGAACGTATTGCCGCTCGATGACCCCGGTTTGATCCAGGGCATCAGCGTCAATTATTTTTCGGGCGAACCGGTGTCGCGCAGCGATGCGCGCGAAGTATCGGCCAATTGGGAACCGTGGCGCACTGTCGCGACCTGGTATCTGTGGCGCAGCCTGGACCCTGCTCCGGTGGCGCCGGCGCAGGCCGGTACGGTAGAATAACGAAAATTCGACGCCTTAGAGCAGTCAAGAACAGTAGTCAAGAACACGCATATCGCGGCCCCGGCCGCCGCGCGGTGCACCGCCGCGGCCGAGGGCGTGACCGTAATAACCTGGAGGTACAATGATTAAAACGACTTTCCTCAATTTTGAGCAACCGATCGCGGAACTCGATTCCAAGATTGAAGAGTTGCGTTTCGTGCAGGACGATTCGGCCGTCGACATCTCCGAAGAGATCGACCGCCTGGCCAAGAAGAGCCAGCAACTGACCAAGGATATCTACGCCAAGTTGACGCCATGGCAAGTTGCGCAAATCGCGCGCCACCCGCAACGCCCGTACACCATGGATTACGTGAACGAAATCTTTACCGATTTCCACGAATTGCATGGCGACCGCAGTTATGCGGACGATTTGTCGATCGTCGGCGGCCTGGCCCGTTTTAACGGCCAGCCATGCATGGTGATCGGCCATCAAAAAGGGCGCGACACCAAGGAACGCGCGATGCGCAACTTCGGCATGTCGAAGCCGGAAGGGTATCGCAAGGCGATGCGCCTGATGAAAGTCGCTGAAAAATTCGGCTTGCCGATCTTTACCTTTGTCGACACCCCGGGCGCCTTCCCCGGCATCGACGCCGAAGAGCGCGGCCAGTCCGAAGCGATCGGCCACAACCTGTACGTGATGGCGGAACTGAAAGTGCCGCTGATCGCCACCATTATCGGCGAAGGCGGTTCCGGCGGCGCGCTGGCGATTGCCGTCGGCGACGCCGTGCTGATGCTGCAATACTCGACCTACGCCGTGATCTCGCCGGAAGGGTGCGCGTCGATTTTGTGGAAGAGCGCCGAACGCGCCGCCGATGCGGCCGAAGCGCTGGGCCTGACCGCGCACCGCCTGAAAGCGATCGGCCTGATCGACAAGATCATCAACGAACCGCTGGGCGGCGCCCACCGCGATCCGAAACAGATGGCGACGCTGCTGAAGCGCGCGCTGGCCGATTCGCTGCGCCAATTCCACGGCATGAAAACCAAAGACCTGCTGCAAGCCCGCCACGAAAAACTGATGGCCTACGGCAAATTCAAGGAAACCACCCCGACCGAATAAGCGTCGCCGCTGGTGCCAATTTGGAGTATCGTTTTGAAAAAGCAACACACCGGCGGCTTGCCGGAGACTTTTGCGTCGGCCATGGCGGCTTGCGGCCCAAGCAGCGGCGGGCGCGTCGCGATTGCCCTCAGCGGCGGGCTCGACTCTTCCGCGCTGCTGCATCTGGCGCATGCCTGGGCGCAACAGCAGGGCGTGACCTTATTCGCGTTCCACATTCACCACGGCATCAGCCGGCACGCCGATGCGTGGCTCGACCATTGCGCGGCCGCGTGCGCCGCGCTCGGCGTGACGTTCGAGGCGCGTCGCGTCACTGTTGAAAAAAACGCCAGGACCGGTACCGAAGAGGCCGCCCGCAAGGTGCGTTATGCGGCGCTGGGCGCCTTGTGCCGCGAACATCAGGCGCCGTTGCTGCTGACCGCGCACCATCAGGATGACCAGGCCGAAACCGTGCTGCTGCAATTGCTGCGCGGCTCCGGCACGGCCGGCCTGTCCGGCATGGACGCCGCCAATACCGCGCCCGATTTGCTGGGCAATACCGCACTGGTGATGGTGCGGCCGCTGTTGCCGGTATCGCGCAAGCAATTGGCAGAGTATGTCGAGCGGCATGGCATTACCCATATCGACGATGAATCGAACGACGATATCCGCTTCGCCAGGAATGCCTTGCGGCACAAGGTAATGCCGGCGCTGGCGCTGGCCTTTCCCGGCTTCCAGGAGCGCTTCGCGCGCAGCGCCCAGCACGCCCAGTCGGCCCAGCGCCTGCTGGCCGAGCTCGCCACGCAGGACCTGGCCCTGTGCCTGGACGGCGATTGCATCGACCTGGCCAAGCTGCGTACCTTGAGCCAGGACCGTTGCTACAACTTGCTGCGCCACTGGTTCGGCACGCGTAATTTACGCATGCCGTCGACCGCCTGGCTGGTCGAGATGCTGGGGCAATTGCTGGAAGCGCGGCCCGATGCACAATTGCTGGTGACGCATCCGGATTGCCATGTGCGGCGCCACCGCGACCGTTTATACCTGGCGCCGAAACTGGACGATTTGCCCGGCATGCGCGACAAGAGCGATGTCAATATTCCCGGCCTGGAAAAACGCGGCCAGTCGTTTACCTGGCAGGGCGAGCCGGAACTGGCCTTTCCGGCCTATGGCGGGGTACTGCATTTCGACATTGCCGAGGCTGGTGAAAACGGGCTGGATCCGGACTGGCTGCGCCGGCAAGCGCTGGTGATCGATTTCCGCAAGGGGGGAGAGCGGCTCAAGCCGGCGGCCAACCGTCCGACCAAGAGCTTGAAATACCATTACCAGGCATGCGATGTGCCCGCCTGGGAGCGCGAACGTTTGCCGACTGTGTGTGCGGCGCAACAACTGTTGTTTGCGGCGGGCATCGGCATGGATAGTCATCACTTCAGTTCGCTGGACGTACCGCGCATCCGCTTGCGCTGGAGCGCCCGCTAACCGGCAGTGCCAGCCTGCCAGCGAGTTTCTTCGTAGTCATCTATACAAGTTTTACTGAACGGGCCGGTTATTTTCTTATGCCGATTCGGTATGTGTTTATGTTCTTTATGACTTGTTATTTTGCATTGCGACATGTAGAGTAAAGCCCTCTTTTTTTATTCTTGAGCGGAAAAACTCACTCTTATGGCTTTAATCGTCCACAAATACGGCGGTACGTCGATGGGCTCGACTGACCGCATCAAGAACGTCGCCATGCGCGTTGCCAAATGGCACGACGCAGGGCATCAAATCGTGGTGGTGCCATCCGCCATGTCTGGCGAAACCAACCGCCTGATTGGACTGGCCAAGCAAATCATGGATCAACCCGATCCTCGTGAACTCGACATGATCGCCTCGACAGGCGAACAAGTGTCCGTCGGCCTATTGTCGATGGCGCTGCTGGCGATCGGCAAACAAGCCGTATCCTACGCCGGCTGGCAAGTCGCGATCAAAACCGATTCCGCCTTTACCAAGGCCCGCATCCAGTCGATCGACGATGAAAAGGTCAAGCGCGACCTGGATGCAGGAAAGATTGTCATTATTACCGGCTTCCAGGGCGTCGATGAACACGACAATATCTCGACCCTGGGCCGGGGCGGTTCCGATACCTCGGCAGTGGCGATCGCCGCCGCGCTGAAGGCGTCCGAATGCCTGATCTTCACCGACGTCGATGGCGTGTATACCACCGACCCGCGGGTGGTGTCCGAAGCGCGCCGCCTGAAGACCATTACCTTTGAAGAAATGCTGGAACTGGCGTCGCTGGGTTCCAAAGTGCTGCAAACCCGTTCGGTCGAATTCGCCGGCAACTACCGCGTCCCGACGCGGGTGCTGTCGTCGCTGACCGACCCGATGCTGGCGCTGGACATCGAAGCCAATTCAGGCACCCTGATTTCGTTTGAGGAAGATACCAATATGGAACAAGCAGTCATTTCCGGCATCGCGTTTAACCGCGATGAAGCCAAAATCACCGTGCTCGGCGTGCCCGACCGTCCGGGCGTGGCCTACCACATCCTGGGACCGGTGGCGGACGCCAATATCGAGGTCGACATGATCATACAGAATCAGTCGGTAGACGGTAAAACGGATTTCACCTTCACCGTCTCGCGCGGCGAATATGCGCGCGCGCTGGACGTACTGAACACCACCAAGGAAGCGTTGGGCGCGGCCAGCATCACCGGCGACGCCAAAGTGTCGAAATTGTCGGTGGTCGGCGTCGGCATGCGCAGCCATGTCGGCGTGGCGTCGCAAATGTTCCGCACCTTGTCGGAAGAGGGCATCAACATCATGATGATCTCGACCTCGGAAATCAAGATCTCCGTCTTGATCGACGAAAAGTACATGGAACTGGCGGTACGCGCCTTGCACAAAGCGTTCGAGCTGGAAAAAGCATAAATTTTTAAAAATCTTGCCCCTTGCCCTTGACCAAAGGGGGGGCAATCGATATTATGACGTTCGTCGCTGCAGCGTAACTTGCTAAAGACGACATAGTTGATTAGTCAGCTAGGAGATGTGGCCGAGTGGCCGAAGGCACTTCCCTGCTAAGGAAGCATATGGGCTTAAACCTGTATCGTGAGTTCGAATCTCACCATCTCCGCCAGAACAAATAAAAAAGCCTCCCCTGCGGGAGGC
>NZ_HG322949.1:3365686-3395343 GCF_000723165.1 Janthinobacterium agaricidamnosum NBRC 102515 = DSM 9628 | reverse complement strand
GGAGCTTTTTTTATTTGTGCCGGACGGAAGATGGTGAGATTCGAAGCCTTGCGCCTGTAGGCGCAAGGCTTCGAATCGCCCATCTGCCGGCGCCATGCGCCGGCCTGGCGCGCCGAGGGCGCGCGACGCCTGCGTTGATCGATAGAAAAGAATGTGGCAAGTGGCCACGATGCACGGCCACATCACCTTGACGGTGATTTCAGGGATCATCGCGTCACTTGCCTGCTTCTCACAGAAATCAGGCGAATGCCGGTCGGCGGCTTGATTGTCGAATACTTCTTGGCTTGCAATTTCACAATTTCCAGATTGTCGGCGGGGTAGTACAAATCGATTGTCCTGTAACAGTGTAGAACTGTGCCTCGTCCGCTGTCAGCATGATCACCGCCGTGGCAGCAGCAACCGGTGCGAGTGTATTACCTGGCTTGGTTGGGGTAACTGGTGCGTTCACGATACACCTCCAACGACCAGGCGCAACGTCGGCCCGGACAATGGTTTGACCATAGTATGCCAGCGAGCGCTGCGCGTGGCGGGCTTTGATTAAGGCGGGGTAGTAGGCGCAGGAGGCGCCGCTGTTGCCGCAACCGGGGCGACCGGCGCAGGCTGCGTATAGATCATGATCGGCTGCGGCTGAGCTGGCAATGGAGCAGTAGATTTCGGCACGGCATTATTGAGCACAAATGTCATAACGACGATGCCAGCCGCGCCCATGCCAACTGCCGTCCCAACGACCCACTTGGTCATGTCGACAAATCCCTTATGCATGTCGACCCGGATGTCGCCGATGTCGGACTTGGTGGCTGTCTGCTCCAGACGCGTCTCTATCTTCGTCAAGCGCTCACGCGTATCGACTACAAACTCTTCAAGCTTTGCGATTCTAGCTTCCATAAAGCCATCATCCGGCGGCTCGCCGCCTTTGTCAATCGTCTTTTGTATTCGATCTATTAGACTGAAATCAACGTTCCTCATCGGCTACCCATTCATTGCCATTACAATTTCATTGACCTCATCCATTGCCACCTTTAATTCACTATCGCAGGCCGATCGCAAGTTATCGTTTGGCATTGCGGCAGCAATATTCGCAACAACATCGCTTACTCTGACTAGCTGCTTGGTGAGCGACAGCAGCGTCAGACGTTCATTTTTTGTCATAAAAGACGCTCCTATCTAATGAGGTGCACACGTCGCGTGGCTGGTGAAGTATTCACTTCACCAGCCGTACGCCCGATGCCGGCGATGTCATGCCCATGAGCTTGCCTTTGCGGTAAAACAGGATCTCGCGCGCGCCGCCGCTCAGGCATGCATCCATATCGGTGTAGGCTGTGACCATCTGAAGTCGCCTCGCATCAGGCAACCTCTCGATCGCATGACCCAATGCACAGGCAGGTGATCGCCTTCCGTGCGCTGCTTGGCGAACTCGCCGAGCCCGGCTTGAACCTCTTGGGCCGTATTCTTGTTGCATGGCGCGGCCGCCGCATGAGTTGAAAAAATTAAGACCACGGCGAGCGCCAGGAACTTTATAGTCATGGCGCAACTCCATATTTTTGTGTAAATTCTTGCTCCATCAATTCATTGCGCGCCGGGATTGTATATAAAATTGTCAAAGTGAGATCTAGTGAATTGTTGCAACTTAAGGTCGCACCCGGAATGCACAGCGCTAGCCTAT
This sequence comes from Janthinobacterium agaricidamnosum NBRC 102515 = DSM 9628, assembly GCF_000723165.1. Lineage (NCBI taxonomy): Bacteria > Pseudomonadati > Pseudomonadota > Betaproteobacteria > Burkholderiales > Oxalobacteraceae > Janthinobacterium > Janthinobacterium agaricidamnosum. The sequence continues at coordinate 3,393,680 of NZ_HG322949.1, read as the reverse complement.
TACCCTGCGTATTGACGTCACTTTTGCCGCACTCGGCATAGTTGGCCCAAATCTGCATCAGAAAAATTCGCTGCTCCAGAAGGTCGCCGCGTTGGTGGGCTGCCTACATCTTGTCGGGCAGGCTGTGTGCCATCGATAAAAAAAGAAAATGCAGGCAGTGACGAGCAATGTCGCTCCACGTCCTGCGACACCCCGCCGGCCCATGCCGCCGTATTCAGCAAACATGTTTTTCGTCAATTTATTGACTACTGTTTGTTCTACATCAAACTCCTGATGCCAGTTCCGTATATATTAATAACTCGGGCATACCTGCGTCGACTGTACAGGTAAATCCGTTCGTTCGGCCTAACCATTTATAGCATTGAAGCCACACATTTAAGCCACACAATTAAAGTCATTCTATCGAAGCCGCTTGGGTAACCAAGCGGCTTTTTTATTGCCTCAAGCGTGCGTAACGCAGCGCACGGCAGGAAGGCCATTGATCGAGGTCGGCCTGCAAGCAAGGCCAGGAGCATCTGCGCGCTGGACGATGCTCCCGGCATGTCGTGACATTTTTTAACCACCACTATGGAAGTATTTATGACAACTATCGCAACCGCCGCACAGCCGCACACCATCCACCTGCACGAGGGCCAGGCGCACCATGCCGAGGCTGCGCCAGATGCAAACCTGATAGCCTTGCCGCTGCTGTCGGACACCTATCATCGGCAATGGGTGATCCAGCGGGCCGCCGCAAAATTCCAGCGCGGCGTCGATATCGACTTTACGCCGACGCATTTCTTCGACCCGGGCGCCGCCTCGTCAGCCGGCACCGGCACGCTGCGCAATCCCTTCAGCAGCGCCGCGCAAGTGCAAGCCGCGATCGCCGGCAATGTGCAAAACATTACGCTCGGCATGCGCCGCGGCAGCGTGCTGTATGGCGGATTGCAATTTTACGTGCGCGGCGGCTTGAATTCGCCGTTTCGGCTGGTCCCGTACGGCAACAGCGAAGTGCTGCCGCAGATCGTCGGCGGCGTGATCGCGCTGGGTTGGGAGTCTTTGGCGCGGGGCGTGTGGGCACTGCGCGTCACGCAGAATCAGGACGTGTACCAAAATGGGTTTCGGCTGCTGAAACGCTCGACTTCTTACGCCAGCGCCGCGGTTGCGATTGCCGACATCGCAACGGCCGGACCCGGCAGTATCGGCTATTGCCCATCCGCCGGTGCGGTGTATATCGTTCCGCTCGATAACGAAAACCCCAACCTGGGGCAGATGGAAATCACCAAGGCCGAGCGTGGCCTGGCGTTTGGACCGGTGAATGAGGGCAGCAGCGGTAATGTGCAGGTGATCGGCATTCATGCCAGGCTGGGCCGGGATAATGCGCTGGGCGCCACATTCAGCGACACCCAGCGCGCGGTGGGCGCATTGTGGTCGCATTGCATGTTCGGCCAGTCGGGCGTGGATCAGCCGGGCGGCCACCACAGCAGCGCCTTGCTGACGATTGCCGGGGCGCGGCCGAATGCGCGCCTGATCAACTGGGCTGCCGTCGATTCGTTCTTCTACGATGGGTTAAACAATGCTGTCGAGCAAATCCACTCCAACCATGGGCAGGTCACCGGCAACAGCTCGTGGAACATCGGCGGCAACTCGCTGTATGAGGCCTACGCATCGAGCAGCAATACCGAAATCGCGTATAACGTGGGGCGCAATGATCCCAGTAACAATGCGCGCCTGTGCGTCGGCTCGTATTCCAACGGCGCGTTTGCCCTGTTCGGGCAACTCGAGGGTGAAACCCCCGATATGAATTCGACGGCCAATGTCAATAACCATTGCCACCACAATTTAATCCTGAATGCGCGCTTCGCATTCTCGCTGGGCGGCGGCGCCAACACCGTCATCGCGCACAACACCATCATCAACGCCACGACGTGGGGCGCCAACCTGAATCAGGTCGTGGTGCGTGGCAATCCGGCCGCACCGGGCCTGACCGGGGTGTCGTGGCAGTTCAATCGCAACCTGGTGCAGGGATATGGCTACGAGGGATTCGAGTACATGTCATTGCAGGGCGGCGGTTCGCCGTTCGTTAATCCCAGCTCCAGCGACTACAACGCCTATATGGGGGATGGCTCATGGCAGGGCGGCAGCGGCGCACGCAAATACGTGTTGCGCGATACGGCCGGGTCGGCCGCCTCGTGGATCGGCGCGAGCGGACTGGATGCGCATTCCGCCGCGCTGGCCAACACCGATATCCGTGCCGAGCAGGCCCAGCAATACAATAACTGGACCGTGGTCGATGCCCGCTACCGTCCAATGAAGGCGCATCCGGCGCGCAGCATGGCTGCCGGCCCGAACCTGGGCTACCTGCGCGATATCGACGGCATGCCGCTGGGGGCGACGCCGATCGCCGGCTGCTACGCATAGTATCGGATGGGGCGCTCGCCCCACGCTCACGCTGGCCGCTGCAAACAGCTGGCCAGCGTGAGCGCGCCACGCAGTGGCGCTTCACTGCCGGCGCAATTGCGCCAGCGGCAAGCGCCAACGCAAGCGCAGCAGCGCCGCCAGCACCATCACCGACAGTCCCGCCGACAGCAGCGCAACCGTGTCCATGCCGGTCAATCCGCCATCGGCGCGCTGGCCCAGCAGCAGGCTGGAACTCAGCGCGGCGGCGCTGATCGCCAGGTCTTGCACGATGTTTTGCAAGGACATGAAGCCGGCCCGCTCGTGCGGCGCCGGCACCTGGCTGGTGATGGCGGCCAGGGTGACGTTGCGGCCGGCGTTGCCCGCCATGAACAGGATGAACGGCAGCACCAGCGGCAGCGCGCCGAGATTGAAAAACGGCGCCAGGCCGGCGCAAAAGGCGAGCGTGGCGATGGCCGCCGCCGGCAGCGCTCCGGCACGGTCGGCCAGGCGGCCCAGCAATTGCACCGTCACCAGCGCGGCGACCCCGCCGGCAAAGTACAGCATGCCGAGCCGTTCGCGTGGAAAGCCCAGGTTCAGCAGCAGGTAGGCGGAAAATTGCGGGATCACCAGGAAGGCGGAAAACTGGCTCAGCGCCTGCATCAGGCAAGCTGCGCGCACCGCCGGCCGGGCCAGCAGGCTGCGCGCCGACACGGCATGCCGGCGGTCCGGCTCAAGGTGGTTGCGCAGGCTGGGCAGGCGCACCGCCGCCAGCAGCCACACCAGCGCCGCCATCGCCGCCACCGCATAAAACGGCAGGCGCCAGCCGCCCCAGCGCGCCAGTTCCAGCGCCATCGGCACGCCGGCGATCACGGCGGCGGAAAATCCCAGCATGACCTTGCCGATCGCGCGTCCGCGCCGTTCCGGCGGCGTGCTGTCGATGATGAGCGCCATGCCCAGCGCGATGGCCGGGCCGCCGCACAAACCAGTCAGCGCGCGCGCCAGCATCAGCGTCCACAGGCCGCTGGCGAACGTGGCCGCCAGGGTGCACAGGCCGACCGCGCCGAACGCCAGCAGCAAGACCGAACGCCGGTCATAGCGGTCCAGCAGGCGCACCGACAGCAATCCGGACAGCACCGCGGCCGAGGTGTAGGCTGCCGACAGCCAGCCCAGCTTGTCGCTGGAAAAAGCCAGCGCGCGCGCCAGGTCGGGGCCGAGCGGCAGCAGCATGATGAAGTCGAGCAGGTAGACGAACTGGATCGCGCCGACGATGACGATGGCCTGGGTGGGGGACAGCTGTTTCATTGGGTTCCCGTCGCGCAGGTGGCGCCATCGAGGCGCGCCGGCAGCGCGTCGCGCAGCAGCGCGGCGGCGTCGCGCAGCATCGCGGCGGTGCCGTTCCAGCCGACGCAGGCGTCGGTCACCGAGCAGCCGTAGCGCAGCTGCGCCAGGTCGGACGGGATGGCCTGGTTGCCAGGTTCGAGGAAGCTTTCGATCATGGTGCCGAGGATGCTGCGGTTGCCCTGGCGGATCTGGTGCGCCAGGTCGGTCATCACCGCCGCTTGCTGCCGGTGGTCCTTGTAGGAATTGCCGTGGGCGCAGTCGATGACGATGTTGGGCGCCAGCCTGGCCTTGGCCAGCGCGCGTTCGGCCAGCGCCACGCTGACGCTGTCGTAGTTGGGCCGGCCGCCGCCGCCGCGCAATACCAGGTGGCTGTGGCCGTTGCCGAGGGTGCGGATGATGGCGGTGCGGCCGTCGCCGTCGATGCCGAGGAAGGAGTGCGGGTGCGAGGTCGACAAGATCGCGTTGACGGCGGTATCGACGCTGCCGTCGGTGCCGTTCTTGAAGCCGACCGGCATCGGCAGGCCGGACGACATTTCGCGATGGGTTTGCGATTCGGTGGTGCGCGCGCCGATGGCCGCCCAGCTGATCAGTTCCGCCAAGTAGTGCGGCGACACCGGATCGAGCGCTTCGGCGGCGGCCGGCAAGCCGAGCCGGTTGACTTCCAGCAAGAAGCTGCGCGCCTGGCGCATGCCGTCGGCGATCCGGAAGGTGTTGTCCATGCCGGGGTCGTTGATCAGCCCCTTCCAGCCGATGCTGGTGCGCGGCTTTTCGAAATACACGCGCATCACGATGTACAGCGTATCGGACAGTTCGAGCGCCAGTTGGCGCAGCTGGCGCGCATATTCCAGCCCGGCCTCGGGATCGTGGATCGAGCAGGGGCCGACTACCGCCAGCAGGCGCGGATCGCGCCGCTCCAGGATATTGCGCACCGTGCGGCGGCCGTCGCTGACGGTTCGCGCCGCGACCGCATCGAGCGGCAACTGCGCGCGCAGTTCGGCCGGCGTGGGCATCGAGTCGATGCTCGCAAGATTGAAAAAACTTTCTTCATTGACCACAAGTTGATCTCTTTTCATGACGGGGCTCGGTAGGCGTGGCTGCCATGGCAGCGCGCGGATTGCGGGGTAGGGTGGGACCAGGTGCATAGCAAAATGAACATCTGGCATGAATAATAATTGTGTTTAAATAATAAATCAATTGCAAATCACTCTCATTCGCATTTACAATTCAATCCGAAGTTGCATTTTCCTAAACAGCGCTCACTCGTGCCGACTTCCCGGCCGATGCGATCCGCATGCAGCGCGGGAAGCAAAAAAGCGCGGTGCTCACTGCGCAGCAGGCCATGCGGCCGGTCCCGTCCGGGCGCCGCATGCGTCTCGTTAGTGGACAGGGTAATCATTCATCAGGCTAGCCGACCGCCATGCCGTCATTATTTCTTGCGAGGACCCTTAGCATGAACGACAGGCTTCATCATGTATTTTCAGAACAGGCCAGCGCCGCCGATTTGCTCTTGCATTACCAGGCGGGCGCGACATTTTTTGCGTCGCCCCGGCGCTCGCTGCTGGCGCACGGCGTGCAAGCCGTCCTGCCGCCATGCGCGCCCGGCCGGATCGCGGCCCATGCGGCGGCCTTCCTCAAGGACGCCGCAGGCGGGCGGGCGACACCGGCGGTGCTGATGGGCGCGCTGCCATTCTGCCTCGACAGCAGTTCCGCCGCGCCCTATCTGTACTTGCCGCGGCAACTGGCCAGCGGCGCCGGCGTCGACCACGCGGCCGCCGGGCCCGGCCTGGCGCTTGGCAACCCTGGCGCGCGTTTGCCGGGCGCGCCGCTGATGCAGCCGACGCCGCAACAGTACCGTGCCAATGTGCGCCGCGCGCTGGCCGACATCGGCGCCGCCCGCTTTGAAAAAACCGTGCTGTCGCGTTCGCTGACGCTGGACGCCAGCATCGACCTGCCGGTCTTGCTGCAGCGGCTGGCGGCGCGCAATCTGCGCGGCTATACCTTCGCTATCAACCTGGCCGGGGCCGCCATCGGCCAGGCCGGCGCGCCGCGCACCCTGATCGGCGCCAGTCCGGAACTGCTGCTGTCGCGCCACGGCCGCGCACTGGTCTCGCATCCGCTGGCCGGTTCGATACCGCGCAGCGCCGATCCGGCCGAGGACCGCCGCCGTGCCGACGGCTTGCTGCAATCGGCCAAGGATTTGCACGAGCATGCGCTGGTGGTGGAGGCGGTGGCGGCGGCGATGCGGCCGTATTGCAAGACTCTGCACGTGCCGGCGGCGCCGAGCCTGCTGTCGACGGCCACCATGTGGCACCTGGGCACGCAAGTGCGCGGCGAACTGGCCGATCCGGCCACCACCTCGCTGGAAGTGGCGCTGGCGCTGCATCCGACGCCGGCCGTATGCGGCCATCCGGCGGCGCCGGCGGCCAGCTTCATCGCCGAGGCGGAAGGCTTCGACCGGCGTTATTTCGCCGGCCTGGTGGGCTGGTGCGACAGCCACGGCGACGGCGAATGGGCGGTCACGCTGCGCTGCGCCGAAGTGGGCGCCGCCGGCGCGACGCTGTATGCCGGTGCCGGCATCGTGGCCGGCTCCGAACCGCAACTGGAATTGCTGGAAACCTCGGCCAAGCTGCGCACCATGCTGGCGGCGATGAACCTGGAACTGCAACTGGAAGACGAACCAACCGGCGAACAACTGTATGAACATGCAAAGGCAGTGTCATGATTAAAATCGAGTCATCCGATTATTTGCCGGGCTTTACACCCTGGCCGGAGCAGGCCGCCGCGGCCTACCGCGCCGCCGGCTACTGGACCGGCGAGACGTTTGGCGCCATGCTGCGCCGGCGCGCGCGGCAATTCCCCGAGCGCCTGGCGCTGGTATGCGGCGCGCGGCGCTGGACCTATCCGGAGCTGGACCGGCGCAGCGACCAGCTGGCGGCCGGCCTGGCGCGGCTGGGCATCGGCGCGCGCGACCGGGTGGTGGTGCAGTTGCCGAATATCGCCGAATTCTTCGCGGTCTGCTTCGCGCTGTTCCGCCTCGGCGCGGTGCCGGTGTTTGCGCTGCCGGCCCACCGGCGCACCGAGATCGGCTATTTTTGCAGCCACAGCGCAGCGGTGGCCTACATCATCGCCGACACCGACGGCGGCTTCGATTACCGCCAGCTGGCGCGCCAGGTGCTGGCGCAGCACAGTACCGCGCTGCAGGTCATCGTGGCCGGCGACGCGCAGGAATTCTGTGCGCTCGACAGCCTGTATGACGAACCCCGCGCCTTCGCCGAACCGAGGGCCGACGATGTCGCCTTCCTGCAATTGTCGGGCGGCAGCACCGGCTTGCCCAAGCTGATCCCGCGCACGCCCGACGATTATCTGTACAGCATCCGCGCCAGCGCCGACATCTGCGGATTGACGCCGGAGACCATCTATCTGTGCGCATTGCCGGTGGCACATAATTTCACGCTCAGTTCGCCCGGCACGCTGGGCGTGCTGCATGCCGGCGGTTGCGTGGTGATGGCGCGCCGCGCCAGCCCCGACGACGCATTCCCGCTGATCGCGGCCGAGCGGGTCACGCTGACGTCGCTGGTGCCGCCGCTGGCGATGGTGTGGCTGGACGCGGTCGGCAATGGCCAGCGGCGCCACGACTTGAGCAGCCTGCAGCTGCTGCAGGTCGGCGGGGCCAAATTCACCGCCGAAGTGGCGCGCCGCGTGCAGCCGGTGCTCGGCTGCGCGTTGCAGCAGGTGTTCGGCATGGCCGAAGGGCTGGTCAATTACACCCGTCACGACGACAGCGAAGCGCTGGTCGCGCAGACCCAGGGGCGGCCGATTTCTGCCGCCGACGAAGTGCGCGTGGTCGATGACGAAGACCGCGACGTGGCGCCCGGCGCGGTCGGCCATTTGCTGACGCGCGGCCCGTACACCATCCGCGGCTACTACCAGGCGCCCGAGCACAATGCGCGCGCCTTCACCGCCGACGGCTTTTACCGCACCGGCGACCTGGTGTCGCAACTGCCGTCCGGCCACCTGGTGGTGGAAGGGCGCGCCAAGGACCAGATCAACCGCGGCGGCGACAAGGTGGCCGCCGATGAAGTTGAAAACCATTTGCTGGCGCATCCGAACGTGCATGACGCCGCGCTGGTGGCGATGCCGGACGCCTATCTCGGCGAGCGCAGCTGCGCCTTCGTGATTGCGCGCGGCGAGGCGCCGGGCGCGATGGCGCTGGCCGGTTTCCTGCGCGAGCGCGGCATCGCGCATTACAAGATTCCCGACCGGATCGAATTCGTCGACCGTTTCCCGATGACCGGGGTCGGCAAGGTCAACAAGCGCGTGCTGCGCGAGCGCATCGCGCAAACCCTGGCGCAGGCGGGCCGCCCCGCCTGAGCGCCGCCAGTGCCAACCTTTCAACCTTTTCAGCCATTTACCGATAAAGACCTCCCGATGACTATTCCAAGAATCGCTTCCTATCCGATGCCGGCCGCCGGCGCCATGCCTTCCAACCGGGTCGACTGGAAACCGGACCCGGCGCGGGCCGTGCTGCTGATCCATGACATGCAAGAGTATTTCCTCGATTTTTACGACAGCAAGGAAGCGCCGATCCCGGCCTTGCTGGAGCATATCGGCCGGCTGCGCGCGGCGTGCGACGCGGCCGGCGTGCCGGTGGTGTACACCGCGCAGCCGCCGGAGCAGGCGCCGCAGCAGCGCGGCCTGCTGCAAGACTGGTGGGGCCCCGGCCTGACCGCGCAGCCGCACCGTGCGCCGGTGGTGGCGCCGCTGGCGCCGCGCGCGCAGGACACCGTGCTGGTCAAGTGGCGCTACAGCGCCTTCGTGCGCAGCGACCTGTTGCAGCGCATGCGGGCGCAGGGCCGCGACCAGTTGATCGTGTGCGGCGTGTACGCCCATATCGGCTGCCTGATGACCAGCGCCGACGCGTTCATGAACGACATCCAGCCTTTCCTGGTCGGCGATGCGCTGGCCGATTTCTCGGCCGAACAGCATGCGATGGCGCTCGATTATGTGTCGCAGCGCTGCGGCGTGGTCAGCGCCGCGCAGGACGTGATCGCGGCGCTGCGGCCGCAACCGGCCAGCGCGCTGCCGGCCAGCCTGGAAGCGCTGCAGGCCGAGGTCGCGCAGCTGCTGCAGATACCGTCCAGCGATTTGCGGGCCGGCGATCACCTGCTGTATGCCGGGCTGGATTCGATCCGTTTGATGAGCCTGGTCGAACGCTGGCGCCGGGCCGGTTCCAGCCTGACGTTTGTCGACCTGGCCGAGCAGCCGACGCTGGCCGACTGGTGGAGTCTGCTGACCCAGGCGCGGGGCAACTAGGATGGATATTCCGCACCAGGATCGCCCGGCCCAGGCGGCCGCGCTGCCGCTGTCGGCCGCGCAGTACGGCATCTGGCTGGGCCAGCAGCTCGATCCCGCCAGTCCGGCCTACTGGACCGCCGAAACGGTGGAATTGCATGGCGCGCTGAATGCGGCCGCGTTCGACGCGGCGCTGCGCCAGGCGGTGGCCGAATGCGACGCCTTGCATCAGCGTTACGCCAGCGACGGCGCGCAAGTGTGGCAAACCCCGGCCGCCGAGCGCGGCTGGGCGCTGGAACGGCTCGATTTCAGCGCCGCCGCGGCGCCGTTCGACGCGGCGCAGCGCTGGATCCAGGCCGACCTGCTGCAGCTTGCGGACTTGCGGTCCGGGCCCTTGTTCGGCAGCGCGCTGCTGACGCTGGGCGCGGCGCGCACGCTGTGGTACCTGCGCGTCCATCATATTGCGCTGGACGGCTTCGGCTACGCCTTGCTGGCGCAGCGCGTGGCCGACCTGTATTCGGCCAATGCGGCGGGCCGGCCGGCGCCGCCGCCGCGTCCGGGCGCGCTGGAACCGGTGATCGCCGAAGACCGGCTGTACCAGGTTTCCGCCGCCCGCGCGCGCGACCGCGATTTCTGGTGCGCGCGCCTGAAGGACGCGCCGGCGCCGGTGTTGCTGGCGCCGGCCCGGCCGGTGGCGCATGGCGTGCGCCGCCTGCGCCACACCTTGCCGGCCGCCAGCCTGGCGGCATGGCAGGCCGCCGCCGGCGCCGCCGGGGTCGACTGGAGCGCCTGGCTGATCGCGGCCATCGCCGCCTGGCTGCAGCGCCAGACCGGCGCCGGCGCAGTGACGCTGGGCTTGCCGGTGATGGGACGGCTCGGCTCCGTGTCGCTGGGCGTGCCGTGCATGGCGATGAATATCGTGCCGCTGCATGTGCCGATCGGGCGCGATACCGGGCTGGGCCGGCTGGCGCAGCAGGTCGCCGCCGACATGCGCGCGTTGCGGCCGCACCAGCGCTACCGTTATGAACATTTGAAACATGACCTCGGCCTCGGCGACGGCAGCCGGCGCCTGTTCGGCGCGGTGGTCAACCTGATGCCGTTCGACCGGCCGCTGGTATTCGGCGCCCTGGCGGCGCTTGCGCACCCGGTCTCGGCCGGTCCGGTGGAAGACCTGTCGATCGTGGTGGCGCCCGGGCCGGACGGCGTGCGGCTCGATTTCGACGCCAATCCCGACGCCTACGACAGTGCCACGCTGGCCACGCTGCACGCCGGCTTGCTGGCGACGCTGGCGTTGCTGGCCGATCCGGCGCACGACGCCGCGGCGCCATTGATGCCGGACGCGGCGGCGCCGGCGCTGCTGGCCGGCGCCAGGCTGGCGCAGCCGCCGGAAGCGGTGCTGGACGCGTTGCGCCGGCACGCCGCCGAGACGCCGCAGCGGCTGGCCGTGCAGCAGGACGGCGCGACGCTGACCTATGCCGAACTGCTGCTGCGGGTGCGGCAACTGGCGGCCCAGTTGCGCGAACGCGGCGTGCGGCCGGACAGCCGGGTGGTGCTATTGTTGCCGCGCGCGCCGGAGACGGTGGCGGCCTTGCTGGCCATCCTGTGGGCCGGCGCCGGGTATGTGCCGCTCGATCCGGACGGTCCGCCGTTGCGCATCGCCGCCGTGCTGGAAGACGCCCGGCCGCAGCTGGTGCTGACGCTGCGCCGCCATGCCGCCAAGGCCGGCGCCGGACTGGCGCTGCTGTGCCTCGACGATGACGCCGCCGCCGTGCCGGCGCCAATGCAGGAACCGGTTGCCGTCGCCGCCGATGCGCTGGCCTACGTGATCTATACCTCCGGCTCCACCGGCCGGCCGAACGGCGTCATGATCGGCCGCGACGCGCTGGCGCATTTCGTGGCCGGCGCCACGCTGCGCTACCAGATGTCGGCGCAAGACCGGGTGCTGCAGTTCGCGCCGCTGCATTTCGACGCCAGCGTCGAAGAGATTTTTGTGAGCCTGTGCAACGGCGCCAGCCTGATCCTGCGCAACGACGCCATGCTGGAATCGCTGCCGCGTTTTCTGCAGGCGTGCGCCCGGCTGCACATCAGCGTGCTGGACTTGCCGACCGCGTTCTGGCACGAGCTGGCCTTTTGCATCAGCCGGCACGAGGCGGCCTTGCCGGACAGCGTGCGGCTGCTGATCATCGGCGGCGAGGCGGCGCTGGCGGAACGGGTGGCGCGCTGGCGCGGCGCGGTGGCGCCGCACGTGGTGCTGCTCAATACCTACGGCCCGACCGAAGCGACGGTGATTTGCACCACGGCGCGGCTGGCCGGGCCGCAAGCGCTGGCCTTCGACGGCGACGCGGTGCCGATCGGCCAGCCCTTGCCGGGCGTGGCGGTGGCCGTGGTCGACGCCAGCCTGCGTCCGGTCGGATTCGGCGTGGAAGGCGAACTGTGCCTGCTTGGCGGAGCGCTGGCGCGCGGTTATCTGGGCCGCGTGGCGTTGACGGCGCAGCGTTTCGTGCAGCTGGAACTGGCCGGCGAAGCGGGCGGCGCGCGGCGCGCTTACCGTACCGGCGACCGGGTGCTGCTGGGCCATGACGGCCAGTTGCGCTACCTGGGCCGGCTCGACGATGAACTCAAGCTGAGCGGCCACCGCGTCGATCCGCTGGAAATCGAAGCGGCCTTGCTGCAATACCCCGGCATGCGTGAAGCGGCGGTGGTGGCGCAGGCACTGGCCGACGGCGGCAAGCGGCTGCTGGCCTGCCTGGTGGCCGACGCCGCCTTGCCGGCGCCGGAGCCGGCGGAGTTGCGGGCCTTCCTGGCCGAGCGCCTGGCCGCCGCCGCGCTGCCTGCCGCTTACCTGGCCTTGCCGCAATTGCCGCGCAACGCCAACGGCAAGATCGACCGCAAGGCGCTGGCCGCGTTGCCGCTGGACGCGGCGCACCAGGCGCCGCAGCCGGACGGCCCGGCCAGCCCGCTGGAACAGGCCGTGATGGCGGTCTGGCGCGACGTGCTGGGCGTCGGCGCGCTGCGCCGCTCGGACGACTTCTTTGCGCTGGGCGGCAAGTCGCTGCAAGTGATCCAGGCCGCCAACCGGCTCGGGATCGCCTTGCAACGCGAAGTGGCGGTATCGGCGCTGTTCCGCCACCGCACGGTGGCCGGACTGGCGCAGGCGCTCGGTGCGCTGGACGGCCATGCGCCGCCGCCGGCCGCCGCCGAGGCCGGCGCGGAATTTGCGCCGTTGCTGACCATCCAGCGCGGCGCCGGGCCGGCGCTGTTCTGCGTGCACCCGGCCGAAGGGCTGGCGTGGTGCTACCTGGGCCTGACCATGCAATTGCCGGACACGCCGATCTACGGCTTGCAGGCGCAGGGCATCAGCGGCGCGCTGCCGGCGTCGGTGGAGCGGCAGGTCGTGACCTGCCTGGCGCTGCTGCGCGGCGCGCAGCCGCACGGGCCGTACCACTTGCTGGGCTGGTCGTCCGGCGGCGGCATCGCCCATGCCCTGGCGGTCAGGCTGCAGGCGGCCGGCGAGCAGGTCGGCATGCTGGCGATGATGGATGCCTATCCCAGCGATATCTGGCACGGCAAGCCGTTGCCGCAGCGGCGCGACGCCTTGCTGACCTTGCTGGACGTGATCGGCGCGTCGCCGCTCGACGCCGACGGCCAGCCGTTGCCGGAACAGGCCATGCTGGCGCGTTTCCAGCAGCCGGACAGCACGCTGGCGGCGGCCGGCCAGGCGCGCATCGCGCGGCTGCTGGACAGCGCCTTGCACGGCATGCTGCAGTACCGCGAGCTGCAGCACCGGCCCTACCATGGCGACCTGCTGTTTTTCCACGCCGCGCGGCGCGCGCCGGACGCGCCCGACTGGCTGGGCTGGCGGCCGTACGTGCACGGCCGCATGGAGCGGGTCGATATCGACAGCACCCATATCGGCATGAGCCGGCCGGCGCCGCTGGCGCATATCGGCCGCGAACTGGCCAGGCGCCTGAGCCTTCAATCGATGACGAAACAAGACGATGAGGAGACCAGACCATGAGTGACACCCCTGCGACCGGCGCACCGGCGCGCACGCCGCCGCGCATGCTGCGCGTGCGGCGCACGCTGCAACTGACGCCGCATATGCGGCGCATCACGCTGGCCGGCCCGGCCTTGGCCGGCTTCCCGCCGCATAGCGACGGCGCCCACATCAAGCTGCTGCTGCCGCGTCCCGGCCAGGCCGAACCGGTCTTGCCGACGCTGGGGCCGGACGGCCCGGTGTGGCCGCCCGACGACGTGCGGCCGATCGCGCGCACCTACACGGTAGGCCGCCACGACGCCGCGGCCGGCGAGCTGGACATCGATTTCGTGCTGCATGGCGATAACGGCCCGGCGTCCAGCTGGGCCTTGCATGCGGTGCCCGGCACGGCGGTCGGGGTGGCCGGACCGGGCGGGCCGCCGCGCTTCCTGCCGCAGGCCGGCTATTACCTGCTGCTGGGCGATCCGAGCGCGTTCGCCGCGCTGGCGGCGGTGCTGCGCGCCTTGCCGGCCGATGCCCGCGGCGACGCGCTGATCGAAGTGCCGGATCCCGGCGAAATCCAGCCGTTGCGCCATCCGCCCGGCATTGCCGTGCGCTGGCTGTCGCGCCAGGGCGCGCCGGCCGGGACCAGCACGCTGCTGCTGGAGCAGGTGCGCGCGCTCGATTGGCCGGCCGGCCCGGTCTCGGTGACGCTGGCCGGCGAAAGCACGCAAACGGTGCTGCTGCGCGAATACCTGCTGAAGGAGCGCGGCGTGCCGCGCCGCGCCATGTACGCGGTGCCTTACTGGAAGGATGAACACACCGAAGAGGCCTATCACGCCGAGCGGCACCGCATCATGGATGCGTTCGAACTGGCCGAAGACGCCGCCGCCCCCACCCCCAACATCGAGGAAACCACACCATGAATTCCAGCCATCACCCGATTTCGATGATACGTACTGCATTGCTGGCGCTGGCGCTTGCCTTGCTGTCTTTTTCCGCCGTGGCCGCCGGGCGCAGCGTGGTCGACGCGGCCGGCCGCACGGTGCTGTTGCCGGCCCAGCCGCAACGCGTGCTGGCGCTGTCCGAGATCGACCTCGATTCGCTGCTGGCGCTCAAGCTCAAGCCGGTCGGCGCGACCAATGGCCGCGGCCAGGCCGCGATGCCGCGCTACCTCGGCAACGCCGTCCATGGCATCGCCAGCGTCGGCGGCTTCGGCAGCCCGGTGCTCGACCTGGTGATCGCCGCGCAGCCGGACCTGATCCTGGTCGGCAGCATGCCCGACCCGCAATTGCTGGCGCAACTGGGCAAGATCGCGCCGACGGCGGTCAGCTACCGGCAGGGCGAAAGCTGGCAAGTGGCGCTGCGCCGCATCGCCGCGATGGTCGGCCGCGACGCCGAGGCGGAAGCGGTGCTGGCCGCCTATCAGCGCCGCGCCGACAGCGTGCGCGCCCGGCTGGGCGGACAGGCCGACAGCACCGTCAGCGTGGTGCGCTGGAATCCGCAGGGGCCGGCCTACATGCTGAAGGACGCCTTCGCCAGCCTGGTGCTGGCCGACGTCAAATTGCGCCGGCCGGCGGCGCAGATGCAGGCCGGGGTGGCCCATTCGCCGCCGTTGAGCCTGGAAGCGTTGCCGCGCATCGACGCCGACTGGCTGTTCGTCGGCACGCTCAATACCAGCCAGGCCAACGACGCGCTGGCGGCGGCGCGCCAGAGTCCCGCTTTCCGCCAGCTGGGCGCGGTGCGCAAGGGCCATATGGTGGCGGTCGACGGCACGCTGTGGACCAGCCCCGGCGGTCCGCTGGCGGCGCTGGAGGTCTTGAACGACATCGAAAAAGCCATGCTCGACAAGTCTTGAGGCCATCATGACCTTATCCTTGACAGTGTTTGACGGCTGCCGCGCGGGGTGTCTGTGCAGCGGGCGCTAGCGCGTCCGCTGCCGCGCCGGGCCTGCCTGCTGGCCTTGCTGTTGTCGCTGCCGGCGCTGGCGCTGGCCTCGCTGCTGGCCGGCGCCGGCGACCTCGAACCGGCACGCGCGCTGGCGTTTGTGCTGGGCGACGCCGGCGCGCGCGCCGATGGACAAGTGCGGATGGTGCTGCTGAGCCTGCGCCTGCCGCGCATGGCGGCGGCGCTGCTGGTCGGCGCCGCGCTCGGCCTGGCCGGCATGCTGATGCAGACCGTGACCCGCAACCCGCTGGCCGAACCCGGCCTGCTTGGCGTGAATGCCGGCGCCGCGCTGGGCGTGGTGGTCGGGATCGCCTGGGCCGGCGCCGAAAATGGCCCGGCCTATCTGCTGTGGGCCGGACTCGGCGCCTTGCTCGGCAACGCCTGCGTGCTGGCCGTGGCGCAGACCGGCCGCCACGCCGCGGCGCCGCTGCGGCTGGTGCTGGCCGGCGTCGCGCTCGGCGCCACCTTCATCGGCATCAGCTCGGCGATCCTGCTGTCGCAGCCGGCCGGTTACGACCAGTACCGTTTCTGGGTGCTCGGTTCGCTGGCCGGCATCACGCCGGACATGGTGCTGTGGACCGCGCCGGTGGTGCTGGCCGGCGGCGCTTGCGCGCTGCTGCTGGTGCGCCCGCTGTCGGCGCTGCTGCTGGGCGACGACATGGCCCGCTCGCTGGGACACCGGCCGCTGCCGGTGCGGCTCGGCGTCGCGGCCAGCGTCACCTTGCTGACCGGCAGCGCGGTGGCGCTGGCCGGGCCGATCGGCTTTCTCGGCTTGCTGGCGCCTTACCTGGCGCGTTTTTTGGTGCGCCAGGCCGGCCTGGCGCCGCAACTGCTGGCCGCCGCGTGGCTGGGGGCGGCCTTGCTGCTGGCCGCCGACCTGGCGGCGCGGCTGGCGGTGCAGCCGTTTGAAACGCCGATCAGCGTGATGACCGCGCTGGCCGGCGCGCCGCTGCTGATCTGGCTGGCGCGCTCGAAGGCGTGGCACAGCGGAGCGGCCTTGTGAGCGCGCCGTTTGCCGTAAGCAAGGAGCTGCCGGCGCCGCTGGAGCCTGGCTTGCATGCATGGCGGCGCGGCGGTGTTTCGCTGCTGTATGCCGGCCGTTCGCTGTGGGTGACCGGCGTCCTGTGCCTGTTGCTGGCCGCGACTGTCGGGCTGGGCCTGATGGCCGGTTCGAGCTGGATTTCGCCGCAGCAATTGCTGGCGCTGCTGCGCGGCGAGGGCGCACCGGGCATGCAATTGCTGGTGCTGGAATTCCGTTTGCCGCGGCTGCTGGTCGGTCTGCTGGCCGGCATGGCGCTAGGGCTGGCCGGCTGCCTGGTCCAGGCCCTGACCCGCAACCGGCTGGCGACGCCGGATTTGCTGGGCGTGGCCGACGGCGCCACGCTGGGCGTGTTCGTCGCGCTGATCGGCAGCGCCAGCGGCATGTTCGGTCCGTGGTGGGTCGGCCCCTTGGGCGCGCTGGGCGCGGTCGTGCTGTTGCTGATCGCTGCCGGCAACCTGGGACGGCGCGGCCAGCGCCTGCTGATCGTCGGCCTGGCGTTGGCCAGCCTGTTGCGCGCGGTGACCGAGCTGGCGTTGTCGCGCCAGGAACTGATGCACGCCAGCGCGCTGTATGCATGGAGCATCGGCAGCCTGAACGGCCGTGGATACGCCGCCGCGGCGCCGCTGGCGGCCGGCTTGCTGCTGTTGCTGCCGCTGACGTTGCTGTGCAGCCGGCGGCTGGCGCTGCTGCGCTTCGACCTGGAGATTGCCGGCAGCCTCGGCCTGCCGGTCAGGACCACCCAGTGGCAGGCGCTGCTGACCGCGGTGCTGCTGGCGGGATTGGCGGTCGGCGTGTGCGGGCCGATCGCCTTTGTCGCGCTGGCGGCGCCGTTTGTCGCCGAACGGCTGGTCGGCGGCGGCCGCATCGCCTTGTTCAGCGCGGCGCTGGTCGGCGCCTTGCTGGTGAGCGGCGCCGACACGCTGGGACGGGTGCTGCTGAGCGCGGCCGAATTGCCGGTCGGCGTGATTTGCAACCTGCTGGGCGGGCCTTTCCTGCTGTGGCTGTTACTGAGTGAGCGGAACAAGGAAATGTGATGAAGGATCAACAGACACTGACGGTGCGGGATCTGCATGCCTGCCATCAAAAAACGCCGGTATTGCACGGCATCGATTTGTCCATCGAGCCGGGCAAGGTGACGGTGATCGTCGGCCCCAACGGTTGCGGCAAGTCGACCTTGCTGCGCTGCATGGCGCGGCTGCACCAGCCGAGCCAGGGTAGCGTTCGGCTCGGGGCCGACGACTTGTGGCGGATGCGTCCGCAGCAGGCGGCGCGGCGCCTGGCCTTGCTGCCGCAGGCGCCGCAAGCGCCGGAAGGCATCAGCGTCGCCGGCCTGGTGTCTTATGGCCGCCATCCGCACCAGGGCTTGCTGCGGCAATGGTCGGCCGACGATGAACGGGCGGTGCGCGAGGCGATGCAGGCGGCCGATGTGACGGCGCTGGCGCAGCGTCCGCTGGAACAGTTATCCGGCGGCCAGCGCCAGCGTTGCTGGCTGGCGATGGTGCTGGCGCAAGAGACGCCGCTGCTGTTGCTCGATGAGCCGACCAGCATGCTCGACCTGGGCCACCAGGTCGATGTGCTCAACCGCATCCGCCAGTTGGCGGCGGCCGGACGCGGCGTGGTGATGGTGCTGCACGACCTGATGGCGGCGGCGCGTTATGCCGACACGCTGGTGGCGCTGCGCGACGGCCGGGTGCTGGCCAGCGGCGCGGCGCGCGAGATCGTCACGCCGCAACTGGTGCGGCAACTGTATCAAGTCGACGCCGACGTCTTGTCGGCGCCGGGCGACGGCGCGCCGGTGGTGGTGCCGGCGGCGCCGCTGGAGCAATCCCGCCAGCTCAGATTAATCAATCAAGGAAAGTAATGGAACGTCATATGGAATTTCAAGGCAAGGTCGTGCTCATTAGCGGCGCGGCGCAAGGCATCGGCGCGGCGGTCGCGCAGGCGATGTCGCTGCAGGGCGCCCGGCTGGCGCTGTTCGATGTCCAGCCGGCCGCGCTGGAGCAACAGGCGCAGGCGCTGGCCGGCAGCGGCGCGCCGCTGCTGGCGCTGGCGGTCGACGTGGCCGACAGCGCGGCGGTGAACGCGGCGGTGGCGCGCGTCGAGCAAGAGCTGGGACCGGTGGAAGTGCTGGTCAATGCCGCCGGCATCTTGCGGCCAGGCGCCGCGCTCGATTGCAGCGACGCCGACTGGGAACGGACCTTCAGCGTCAATGTCGGCGGCGTGTTCCGCCTGTGCCGGGCCGTCGCCAGCCGCATGGTGCCGCGCCGGCGCGGCGTGATCGTCACGGTGGCGTCGAACGCGTCGGCGGTGCCGCGCCAGCAGATGGCGGCGTATGCCGCGTCCAAGGCGGCGTCGGCGCATTTCACGCGCTGCCTGGGACTGGAACTGGCGCCGCACGGCATCCGCTGCAACGTGGTGTCGCCGGGATCGACCGATACCGCGATGCAGCGCCAGCTATGGACCAGCGACGCCCACAAGCAGGCGATCATCGACGGGTCGCTGCAGCAGTTCCGGCTCGGCATCCCGCTGCGCCGCATCGCCGATGCCGCCGACATCGCCGATGCCGTCATGTTCATGGCGTCCGAACGGGCCCGCCATATCACGATGCATGAGCTGTGCGTGGACGGCGGCGCCACGCTCGGCGCCTAGCTCATCTGGGCTCGGCTGGAGCGGGCCTGGATTCATAAAAATGTATTAAAAAGATATTCATCCAAACTGCAAGGGAGTTCTATAACATGAAGTTGACGTTGAAAAAAAGTACCATGCAATATGCGCTGGCATTGCCGGCCTTGTGCGGCGGCGTCGTGCCGGCCGCCGTCGCGGCGCCGGCCGAGCGCGAAATTGCCTTGAAAGAGGTGGTGGTCACCGCCAGCGGCTACGAACAGCAGATCAAGGAAGCGCCGGCGTCGATTACCGTGATTACCCGCGAGCAGCTCGAAAAGCAGCCGTTCAGCAATTTGCAGGACGCCGTCAGCCATCTGGAAGGCGTCAGCATCGTCGGCGGCGACAATAACGCCAAGGACATTTCGATTCGCGGCATGCCGGGCGAATACACGTTGATCCTGGTCGACGGCAAGCGCCAGGGCACCCGCGAAACCAGCTCGCGCGGCACCGGCGGCATCCAGTCCAGCCTGATTCCGCCGCTGGCGGCCATCGAGCGCATCGAAGTGGTGCGCGGTCCGATGTCGTCGCTGTACGGTTCCGATGCGATCGGCGGCGTGATCAACATCATCACGCGCAAAGTGGCAAAAACCTGGGGTGGGGCGCTCAATGCCGGCACCATCCAACAAGACCGCTCCAACCTGGGCAATCAATACCAGGGCGACTTTTATTTTGCCGGACCGCTCAAGGACGACGTGGTCGGCCTGCAACTGTATGGCGGCGTCAACCAGCGCCAGGAAGACCAGGTGATCGACGGCACCGCCCGCACCGACACCAGCTCGCTGGGCGCCAAGCTGGCCATCAAGCCGGCCGGCAACCAGGACATCACGCTGGAAGCGGGCCAGGAACGCTTGAAACGTACTTATACGCCGGGTAAAACGCTGGCGGCCGGCGATAGCCAGACGGTACCGGAAGACACCCGCACGCATTGGGCGGCCAGCCATGCCGGCCGCTGGGCTTTCGGCAATACCGACCTCAGCCTGTATCAGGAAATCGGCAAGGCCAGCAGCAAGACGCTGGGCCCGGCGGGCTTTGCAGCGTCATCGTCGAACCCGAAGATCACCAACACCCTGCTCGATGCGCAGGCGATGCTGCCGTTCACCAGCAATATCCTGAAAATCGGCGGCCAGTATGCGCATAATGAACTTGATGGCACCGCCGCCGAGAGTCCGGCCCGCATCGGCAAGACCCCGCTGACGCATGTCAATCCGGCGTCGATCACGCGCAAGTCGTGGGCCTTGTTCGCCGAGGATGAGTATTTCGTCACCGACAAGCTGTCGCTGACCGGCGGCCTGCGCCTGGATCACGACGACAAGTATGGCCGGCATGTCAATCCGCGCGCCTATGCGGTGTACCAGTTGTCGCCGCTGCTGACCTTGCGCGGCGGCGTCGCCAAGGCGTTCCGCGCGCCCAACCTGCGCCAGAGTTCCGCCGATCACGTAATTTCGAGCGGCGGCCCGACGTCGATGCCGGGCATTTTGTACGGCAATCCGGACTTGAAGGCGGAAACCAGCGTCAACCAGGAAATCGGCTTGCGCTACGACGCCCCGGACGGCGTCAGCGCCAGCGTGACGGTGTTCAATAACGACTTCAAGGACAAGATCGTCAGCGACTATGCGGGTCGCAACGATCCCTTGACCGGCTTGCCTTTGTACACCTACAACAATATCGCCAAGGTGAATCTCCGCGGTCTCGAATTCGGCGCGACAGTGCCGTTGACGAAGGCGTGGAAGTTGTCGGGTAACTATACCTACACCGATTCCAGGCGCGAAAGCGACGGCGAAATGGCGTTCAACGGCAGTTCCCTGAAAGGCCAGCCGCTGGACAAGACGCCCAAACATGCGGCCAACCTGAAGCTGGACTGGCAGCCGGCCGACGCGTTGTCGTCGTTTGTGCGCGTCAACGTTGTCAGCGAACAGTTCTGGGCCGCGTACCGCAATGGCGGCGCCGGCGTGCGCACGCGTCCGGGCGCCACCACCTTCGACCTCGGCGCGACCTACAACATCAGCAAGACGCTGACGCTGAACGCCTCGCTGCTGAACGCCAGCGACAAGGTGGTCGACGTCGACCGCCGGCCGCGCGCCACCATCAACGGCAACTGGCTGGTGGATGAGGGCCGGCGCTTGTGGCTGGGCTTGAATTCGCGGTTCTAGGAAGTATTGTCATCTGCAAGGGAGCATGACATGGCGGCCCTGGACGATTTCTTGCGTAATTCTGCGATGTTTCTGATCAGCAGAAAGCAGCAAACCCGCTACCGCAGCAGCATCTTTCTCGGCCTGCCTTTCGGCCCCAAGACCGACGCTGGCTCCTACCATATACGCGCGCTGGCGGCCAACCATCCAGGGCTGGAATTCTGCATGGTCGCCCACCCCTTATCGCATGATCCCGGCGCCGCCATGGTCAGGGCTTACAGCACGCTCACCGCTTGCTCGAAACTCAGGCGCGGGCCGCGCGGGAAGGTCGAATCGGGCTCGCCATAACCGAGGTTGACGATGAAGTTGGCGCGGTAGCGGCCATCCGGGAAAAACTCGCGGTTGACGGCGGCCGCGTCGAAACCTGACATCGGCCCGGCGTCGAGTCCCAGCGCGCGCGCCGCCAGGATCAGGTAGGCGCCTTGCAGCGAGCCGTTGCGCAAGACGGTGGGCTCGACCAGGCCGGGATTGGCTACGAACAGCGGCTTGGCGTCATAGGCCGGGAATTGCTGCGGCAAGTGTTCAAAGAATTGATGATCGTACGCGACGATGACCACCGCCGGCGCGGCCAGGGTCTTGTCGCGGTTGCCGGACGACAGCGCCGGCGCCAGCCGCTGCTTGGCTTGATCCGAGCGCAGCACCACGTAGCGGCCCGGCTGGGCGTTGAAGGCGGTCGGCCCCCATTTCAGCAAGTCGTACAGTTCGGCGATGGTGTCGTCGTCGATGGCGCGGTCCTGGAAGCGGCTGACGCTGCGGGCCTTGCGGAACAATTGGTCGAGGGCGGTATCATGCAGGGCGATAGGCATTATGCTTTCCTTGGTCGAGAGGGCGGGGGCGGGGCCGGCAATACTGTGCGACGACTATAGCCCGCCCGGCCGGGCCGCGTGAACGAATCATGCCGCGCTAGCTTATCCGGATTAGGCATATGCGTTCAAGGACTGCTGGGCGCGCTAAACGCCGCCTGATACGGCTGGCCTGCATTTCGATGCCATGAAAATGCATTCTGTCGGAGGCCGGTGCGTCATTCAGGCTTTTCTTCATATAATTCATATGTTGGCGGACATGTCGTCATGTCCCCCTCAGGTTCGCCGCGCGTACCGCTAAGCCGCAACAGGCAACGCAGGCGTTGATCGATGTGAAATGATTTTTATTGATACGATGCATACACCCAAGCTGATTCAAGCCAGCCGCTTGCTGGCATTTTCAATGCTCACTATCGGCGTTTTTCCTCAGTTTGCCGCTGCCGCAGATAATACGGTTTCCGACCAGAACGTGCATGCGGTGCTCGATGTCATTCGTGAAAAACTGCTCGCTTCGTATCCGTTTCCGGAGATTGCCCAGCGTTATGCGGATCAATTGCCGCTTGCGGAAAAAGCCGGCCATTACCATCAGCTTGATCATTGCGAGCTTGCCAAGCGGCTCACTGCGGACTTGCGCAGCGTTCACAAAGATGTTCACCTGCACATCTTTTGCGATGAACTGCTGCAAAAGAAAATGCAGGAAAAATCGCCTGCCGGAGAGGCAAAAATGAGCAGCCAGGGTTTTGAGTCGGTGCAACTGGATCTCGACACCAGCACCGCCTACATCCGTTCCAAGGGGAGCTGGAAGGCCAGCGACGGTACGTTCGGCGCCGCGGCAGGCGCCATGGCGCTCGCGGCCAATGCGAAGAATGTCATTATCGACGTGCGCGGCAATCCGGGCGGCGACGGCGAAATCGGCCGCTTCCTGGCGTCTTATTTTTACCAGACTGGCGACGAGCAGTATTATCTTTATGGCTATACCAAGAATAATGCCTACAGCCAGCAGGAATGGACCTATGCCTTTGTCCCCGGGCGGCGTCTGCCCGATGCCAGGTTGTACATCCTGGTCGACAAGGACACCGGCTCGGCCACCGAAGGTTTTGCATATGCGATGCAGCACCTGAAACGCGCGACCGTTATCGGCCAGGTGACGGCGGGCGCCGGGATTGCCGGCGAATTAGAGAAACTGGGCAGCAAGCTGAGCATGTTCTTGCCGACCAAGATGATTGTTGCACCCAATACCAATGAAGGCTGGGAAGGCAAGGGCGTGCAGCCGGATGTCGTGACCGCGCCCGGCGAAGAACGGGCCGCGGCGATGGCGCTGATCGCCGGGCATCCTTGATCAGGCGCTGAACAGCACCCGCTGTTTCGATGGCCTCGGCTGCGAGATATGGTCCAGCGGCAGGATCGCCACTTGCTTGATTTTCTTTAGCGAGATATTCGACTTGACGTTGGTCACGCCGGGAATCCGCAGCAGGCTGTCCATGATGAATTCGGAAAACGAGCTGAGGTCGTGCGACACCACCCGCACCACGTAATCGGCTTCGCCGGTCACCGAAAAGCATTCCAGCACTTCCGGGAACGCCGCGACGGCTTGCTCGAACAGTTCGCCGCGGTTGGCACCGTGCCGGTCCAGCGTCACTTGCACGAAGGCCATCACGCCGAGGCCGACCACCAGCGGGTCCAGCACCGCCGCGTAGTGGTCGATCACGCGCGCCTCTTCCAGCCGCTGCACGCGGCGCCCGACCTGTGACGTCGACAAATGGATCTTCTCGCCCAGCGCGCTATTGGTCAGGTGGCCGTCGCGCTGCAGCTCGGCCAGGATCTCCAGGTCGTGGCGGTCTACGGTAATGCTTGTCATGGCGATATTCTGGAATTTAAAATAATCACATCATAGCGCTTTGATGCGCATTTTGTGTGTAACTTGTGGTGGGGAGAGATCAGGATGCGCACTTTTCGCGGCGAGTGCGCAATATAATTTCAACTCCCCAGCCGCAGGACAGGACGCGTTCCTGGCGCCGGTCTGGTCCTACTTTGTTGGCTTAATCCGGGAATACGCCATGTCTGATCTGTTTGAAAACCCTATGGGCCTGATGGGCTTCGAGTTCGTCGAGTTCGCATCGCCTGTGCCGAACGTGCTGGAGCCGGTGTTTGAAACGATGGGCTTCACCAAGGTGGCGCGCCACCGCTCGAAAGACGTGACCCTGTTCCGCCAGGGCGAGATCAATTTCATCGTCAATAACGAACCGGGCAGCGCCGCCGCCTTTTTCGCCGCCGAACACGGTCCGTCCGCCTGCGGCATGGCGTTCCGCGTCAAGAATGCGCAGCAAGCCTATCGCCGCGCGCTGGAACTGGGCGCGCAGGCGGTCGACATGCCGGTCGGTCCGATGGAATTGCGGCTGCCGGCGATCAAGGGCATCGGCGGCGCGCCGCTGTACCTGATCGACCGTTTTGAAGAAGGCAAGTCGATCTATGACATCGACTTTGAATTCATCGAAGGCGTCGAGCGCAACCCGAAAGGCGCCGGCCTGACCGTGATCGACCACCTGACCCACAATGTGTACCGCGGCCGCATGAGTTATTGGGCGGCGTTTTATGAAAAACTGTTCAATTTCCGCGAACTGCGCTATTTCGACATCAAGGGCGAATATACCGGCCTGACGTCGAAAGCGATGAGCGCGCCGGACGGCAAGATCCGCATTCCGCTGAACGAGGAGTCGTCCAGGGGTTCCGGCCAGATCGAGGAATTCCTGATGCAGTTCAATGGCGAAGGCATCCAGCACATCGCGCTGTTCACCGACGACCTGATCGGCACGCTGGACCAGTTGAAGGCGGCCGGCCTGCCGTTGATGAAGGCGCCGCCGGCCACTTATTATGAAATGCTGGAAGGACGCCTGCCGCATCACGGCGAATCCGTGCCGGACTTGCAAGCCCGTGGTATCCTGCTCGACGGCAACACCGGCGCGGAAGGCAATCGCCTGTTGCTGCAAATTTTTTCGAATACCGTGCTGGGCCCGGTATTCTTCGAATTCATCCAGCGCAAGGGCGACGATGGTTTCGGCGAAGGCAATTTCAAGGCGCTGTTCGAATCGATCGAGCGCGACCAGATCCAGCGCGGTGTCTTGAAAACTTCCTGATCCACCCATGGCTGCGCCGTGCGCATGCAGATAAGGGAAACACATGTTTACAGCAGTTGAAGCCTATCCTGGCGATCCTATCCTGACGCTCAATGAAAACTTCGGCAAGGATACGCGGGCCAATAAAATCAACCTGAGCATCGGCGTGTACCTCGATGCGGCAGGCAAGATGCCCGCCATGCGCGCGGTGTTGAAGGCTGAAACCGACCTGGCCGCCGATCTCGGCGTGCGCCCTTATCTGCCGATGGAAGGCAACGCCGCCTATCGCCGCGCGGTGCGCGAACTGATCTTCGGCGCCGAGCATGGCGCCGTTCTGGACGACCGCATCGCCACGGCGCAAACGCTGGGCGGTTCCGGCGCGCTGAAAGTGGGCGCGGACTTCCTCGCGCATTATTTTCCGCAAGCCCGGGTCTGGGTCAGCGATCCGACCTGGGACAATCATCACAGTATTTTTAACGGCGCCGGCCTGCCGGTATCGAGCTACCGTTATTTCGACGCGGCCACCGGCCACATCGATTTCGCCGGCATGCTGGCCGACCTGGAAAAACTGCCGGCCGGCGACGTGGTGGTGCTGCACGCCTGCTGCCACAATCCGACCGGCGCCGACCTCGATGCGGACCAATGGCGCGCACTGTGCCAGCTGGTCAAGCGGCGCGGCTTGCTGCCGTTCTTCGATATCGCCTACCAGGGTTTCGGCCAGGGCATCGCCGAAGACGCGTTTGCGATCCGCCACTTCGCGAGCGAAGGCGTGGCCTTGCTGGCCGCCAGTTCCTTCTCGAAGAATTTTTCGCTGTACGGCGAACGCTGCGGCTCGCTCAACGTGGTGTGCGGCGACAGCGCACAAGCGTCCAACGTGCTGGGGCAATTGAAGGCGACCATCCGCCGCAATTACTCCAGCCCGCCGATCCATGGCGCGCGCATCATCGCGCGGGTGCTCGACAACCCGGCCTTGCGCGCCGAGTGGAGCACCGAACTGGAAGCGATGCGGCAGCGCGTCATCGCCATGCGCAGCGGCTTGCATGACGCGCTGTGCGCCCGCGTGCCGGGTTTCGATTTCAGCTATTTGCACAAGCAGACCGGCATGTTCAGCTACACCGGCCTGAGCAAAGCCGAAGCCATCAGCCTGCGCGATGAATTCGCGCTGTACCTGCTCGATTCCGGCCGCGTCTGCCTGGCCGCGCTGACCCAGGAAACCATCGCCCCGGCGGCCGACGCGATCGGACAAGTGCTGCGCCGGCGCTGACACCGCTTCCAGCCGGTGCGCGATAGCGACCAGGCCACCATCATGCGTGGCCGCCGGGAGCTGGTATGCAGAGAACTGAGCAGCGGCCGCGCGCGCCGCATGCCGCCTGAATTCCTCGCTCTCTACCTGCCGGCGATGGCCGTCGCCGCAGTTGCCTGAAGCATCTCCTGCTAACTTTACAATAATTGTTTCCTGTGGCGATATTATTCGCCGCAACAGGAAAATATTGTTTATGATCCCAGTTGTGATATTTCCATATGGAAATATTTGGGGTAGGGCGGGGCAGCGCCGGGCAGCTGCGCGGTGGCGGCGTCGCCACCTGATATCTCCACAAAACCATGAAACCAGGAAAATCAAGTTACCGCCTTGGCGTCATCGCCATGGCCTTGTCGGCCGGCTTGCTCGCCGCGTGCGGCGGCAGCGCCGGCAATAGCGGCCAGGACACCAGCCTGAAAGCCGGCGCCGCCAGCAGTGAGGCCGCTCCGGCGGTCGACGCCAGCACGCTGGATAACAAGCTGATCTTCGGCTACCAGGGCTGGTTCGCCTGCGAAGGCGACGGCTCGCCGATCGATATCGCCGGCAATGGCTGGCGTCACTGGGCGCCAGGCGCGACGCCGGCGGCCAGCAATGTGACGGTCGACATGTGGCCCGACATGCGCGACATTCCGGTATCCGAACAATGCAAGACCGGCTTCACGATGCCGGACGGTACGCCCGCCGTGCTGTACAGTTCGTGGAACCCGTCCACCGTCAAGCGCCATTTCGAATGGATGAAAAACTATGGCCTGGACGGCGTGCTGCTGCAGGAATTCGTCAGCGAAATCAAGCCGGGATCGGTCAACCGCCGCTTCCGCGACGGCGTCACCGCCAATGTGCGCGCCGCCGCCGAGGCGCACGGCCGGGTCTGGGCGGTCGAATACGACACCAGCGGCGCCCAGGATGCCGACGTCGTCAAGAACGTCAAGGATCACTGGGCCGCGCTGGCCGCCGACGGTTCGCTGTCGTCGGCGCGCTATCTGCACCAGGGCGGCTTGCCGGTGGTGGAACTGTGGGGTTTCGGCTTTACCAACCGGCCGGCCACGCCGGCCGCCGCCAACGCCTTGCTCGACTGGTTCCAGCGCGACGCGCCGGCCAACCAGCGCGCCTATGTGATCGGCGGCGTGCCGTCGCGTTGGCGCACGCTGACGGCCGATTCCTCGCCTGATCCGGCCTGGGCCGCGGTGTACCGCCGTTTCGATGCGATCAATCCATGGCTGGTGGGGCGCTTCCGCGACCAGCAGGGCGCGCGTAATTACCGCAAGAGCGTAATGGACGCCGATATCGCCGAAGCCGGCCGGATCGGCAAGCGCTACATCCCGGTGATCTATCCAGGCACCCATGGCCAGCCGCGCGTCGGCGGCCGCTTCTGGTGGACCCAGTTCTACGAAGCCCGTTCGGCCGGCGCCAACACCTTCTTCGGCGCGATGTTCGATGAAGTCGACGAAGCGACCGCGATGTACAAGGTGGCGCCGAGCAAGGCCTTCGAGCCGGTCGAAATTCCGACCAGCCCGAGCCCGTACGAGCCAGGCAAGCCGCGCGGCCCGTTCACGCCGCTCGACGCCGACGGCGAAAGCCTGAGCAGCGATTTCTACCTGCGCCTGGCGACCGAGGCCGGCAAGGTATTGCAGGGCAAGAGCACGCTGGCACCGGATCGCCCGATCAGTCAGTGATGATTACTCGGCAAGATTGGCGGCGATGGTTTCCTATGTCTTGTATTGTGCGACGCAACATCGAAAGATTGTTTTATGATCGCGTCCAGAATATTTCCAAATAGCAATATGGAATAGCAAGGCATCCGCCATCGCAAGTGCTGCATCGCGATGGCGGCGCCGACGGGTAGGGCGGGGCAGCGCCGGGCAGCTGCGCGGTGGCGGCCGGCGGTCGCCACCTGGATTTTTATGAAAAGATCATCATGAATCGAGGAACACCAACTCATCGCCTGGGT
>NZ_HG322949.1:3279266-3365650 GCF_000723165.1 Janthinobacterium agaricidamnosum NBRC 102515 = DSM 9628 | reverse complement strand
GACATCACGCCGAAGGACCAGGCGTACACCATCAGCGCCAGGAACAGCGGCAAATGCCTGGACGTGAAAGACTTCAGCACCGCTACCGGCGGCGCGATCCAGCAATGGGAGTGCGGCAATAACAGCAACCAGCAATGGACGCTGACGTCGACCGATCCGGTGCCGCCGCCCGACCCGGTGCCGCCCGGCCCGGCCGTCGACGCGAGCACGCTCGACAATAAACTGATCTTCGGCTACCAGGGCTGGTTCGCCTGCGAAGGCGACGGTTCGCCGATCGATATCGAAGGCAACGGCTGGCGTCACTGGGCGCCGAGCGCCACGCCGGTGGCCAGCAACGTGACGGTCGACATGTGGCCCGACATGCGCGACGTGCCGGCGTCCGAACAATGCAGGACCGGCTTCACGATGCCCGACGGTTCGCCTGCGGTGGTGTACAGTTCGTGGAACCGCTCGACCGTCAAGCGGCATTTCGAATGGATGAAGAACTACGGCATCGATGGCGTGCTGGTCCAGGAATTCGTCGGTGAAATCGCGCCTAATTCGACCAACCGCCGCTTCCGCGACGGCGTCACCGCCAACGTGCGCGCCGGCGCCGAAGCCAATGGCCGCGTCTGGGCGGTCGAATACGACACCAGCGGCGCGCAAGACGCCGACATCGTCAAGAACGTCAAGGATCACTGGGCCGCGCTGGCCGCCAACGGTTCGCTGTCGTCGGCGCGCTATCTGCACCAGGGCGGCTTGCCGGTGGTCGAACTGTGGGGCCTGGGCTTCAACGGCCAGCCCGCCACGCCGGCCTCGGCCAACGCCTTGCTGGACTGGTTCCAGCGCGACGCGCCGGCCAACCAGCGCGCCTACGTGATCGGCGGCGTGCCGGCGCAATGGCGCACCCTGGGCTCCGATTCGTCGCAAAACCCGGCCTGGGCCGCGGTGTACCGCCGTTTCGACGCCATCAACCCATGGCTGGTGGGCCGCTTCGGCGACCAGCAGGGCGTGCGCAACTTCCGCAAGGACGTGATGGACGCGGACATCGCCGAAACCACGCGCCTCGGCAAACGCTATATGCCGATGCTGTTCCCGGGCGGTCATAACGAACACCGCATCGGCGGCCGTTTCTGGTGGACCCAGTTCTACGAAGCCCGTTCGGCTGGCGCCAGCACCTTCTTCGGCGCGATGTTCGATGAAGTCGACGAAGCGACCGCGATGTACAAGGTCGCGCCGAGCAAGGCGTTCCTGCCGGTCGAAATTCCGACCAGCCCGAGCCCGTACGAGCCGGGCAAGCCGCGCGGCCCGTTCATCACGCTCGACGCCGACGGCGAAAACCTGAGCAGCGACTTCTACCTGCGCCTGGCCACCGAAGCGGGCAAGGTATTGCAGGGCAAGAGCACGCTGGCACCGGATCGCCCGATCAGCCAGTAATGAAGTAGTACTGCAAGCCGGTGACGCAGCGCTGATTGCTGCGTCACCGGCGTCTCAAGGGTAGCGCGGCCGCGTCATGCGGAACAGGCTGCCGCTGCCGATTTCAAAGTAGTCCGCCGGGCCGCCGCCGCGCAGTATCGGCGCGGCCGCGGCGGTGTCGTAAATCCCGTCCTTCAACAGGTGGCGCGCGATATGCACGCCGACCACCTGGCCCAATACCAGCCACGAACCGACCCCGCCGCCATCGACATTTTGCAGCTCGATGACCTGGGTGCGCCGGCATTCGAGCGCGACCGGGCTTTGTCCCACGCGCGGCACGTCGACGATGCGCGAGGCCAGCGGGGTCAGGCCGGCCAGTGCAAATTCATCGACTTCGGCCGGCGCTGGCGCGCTGCTGGCATTCATTGCCTCGGCCAGCGGCCGGGTCGCCAGGTTCCACACGAATTCGCCGGTTTCCTCGATATTGCGCAGGCTGTCCTTGCGGCCGACGCTGGCAAAACCGACCAGCGGCGGCGTGTAGTTGAAGGCATTGAAAAAGCTGTAGGGCGCCAGGTTCAGCGTGCCGGCGGCGCTGCGCGAGGCGATCCAGCCGATCGGGCGCGGCCCGACGATGGCGTTGAACGGATCGTGCGGCAGGCCGTGGCCTTGTGAAGGTTCGTAAAAATGAATGTCGTCGGCCATGCCGTGTCCCGATTGCGCTAAAAATGGCATTCTATGCCGGATTGACGGGGACGGGAAGTTGGCCGCGGCGTGCTTGGCACGTAATCGGCGGCACTCAAACGGTGCTGTCGCAGAAATGACGGGGAGGGGGCAACAGGCAGGAGCATCCCGCCTGTTGCTGAAGTACTGACGTGGCGGATTACTGGAATTGCTCGTTGCCGACCAGGCCGATCTTGGTGACGCCGAGACGCTGCGCCGCCGCCATCACGCCGGCCACGACCTTGTACTCGACCAGCTTGTTCGGACGCAGGTGCACTTCCGGCTGGTCCGCTTGCGCGGCGACGTTATTGAGCCTGGTCTCCAGCGCCGCGCGGTCCGGCACCACCTGGTTATCCCACAAGATCGTGCCGTCGAAGTCGACGTCGATCGTCACCACCACCGGTTCGGTAGTCGGTGGCGGCGGGGTGCCGACCGGCATGTTCAAGTTCACCGAGTGGTTTTGCTTGGGGATGGTGATGATTAACATGATAATGAGCACCAGCATCACATCGATCAGCGGCGTCATATTCAGTTCCATCATCGGTTCCGGATCGGCGCCAGCGGCGCTGCCCGAACCTGTATTCATGCTCATAGTGTTCCTTTTCTACCCGGCTCAGGATTTGTCAGGCGGTTCGGTGATGAAGCCGACCTTCTGGATCCCGGCGCGCTGGGTCGTGTAAATGACCTTGCCGATGAATTCGTAGCGTGTTTCCTGGTCGCCGCGAACATGGACTTCCGGCTGCGGCAGTTTCACAGCTTCCACTTTCAGATAGTCAAACAAGGCATTCGTGTCCTTCAGGTGGGTTTGACCCAGATAGATCTCGCCATCCTTGTTGATCACGATATTGACATTCTCTGGCTTGGTTTGCAGCGCCTGGTTGGCTTCAATCGGCAAATTGATCTTTTGCAGCTTGAGCACGACCGGGCTGGTAATCAGGAAGATGATCAGCAAAACCAACATGATGTCGACCAGCGGCGTCGTGTTGATTTCGGACATCACTTGATCTTCTCCGCTATCGGAGCCGACGGACATCGACATGGCGCTTAACCCTTTTTGGCGCCGGCGGCACGGCCAGCTTCGCTGGTCGACATGGCGCCCGAG
The DNA here is from genome assembly GCF_000723165.1 of Janthinobacterium agaricidamnosum NBRC 102515 = DSM 9628. Lineage (NCBI taxonomy): Bacteria > Pseudomonadati > Pseudomonadota > Betaproteobacteria > Burkholderiales > Oxalobacteraceae > Janthinobacterium > Janthinobacterium agaricidamnosum. The sequence goes on along the minus strand of NZ_HG322949.1, from coordinate 3,362,433 downwards.
ATCAGCACCGAGTGCACGTCGGCGCTGAAGGAACGCACATCTTCCAGCGCGGTCTTGTTGCGGCGCACCAGCCAGTTGTAGCCCAGCACGGCAGGCACGGCGACCAGCAGGCCGAAGGCGGTCATGATCAGCGCTTCGCCGACCGGACCGGCGACTTTGTCGATCGACGCGTTACCGGTCATGCCGATCGCGGTCAGCGCGCCGTAAATACCCCAGACGGTACCGAACAGGCCGATAAACGGTGCGGTCGAACCGACGGTTGCCAGGAACGACAGGCCGTCTTGCAGGCGCGATTGCACCTTGTCGACGGCGCGCTGGATCGACATCGTGACCCAGGTCGACAAGTCGATCTGTTCCAGCAGCGCGCCATCGTGGTGGGCGGTGGCCTTGGTGCCGGATTCGGCGATGAAGCGGAACGGGCTGCCGTCTTGCAGCGTGGCCGAACCGGCGGCGATCGACGGCGCTTTCCAGAACTTGGCGGCGGTTTCCTTGGCTTGCTTGAAGATCTTCATTTGATCCAGCAGCTTGGTGATGATGATGTACCAGCTGCCGATCGACATCAGGGCCAGGATGATCAGGGTGGCACGTGGCACGAAGCCGCCTTCCCACACCGCCGACAGGCCGAACGGGTTGTGCACTTCTTCGGTCTTTGCCGGCGCGGCGGCGCCTGGCGCCGCCGGGGCAGGGGCGGCGGCATCGGCCGCTGGCGCCGCTGCCGTTGCCGCGGCCGAGGCCGGGGCGTCGGCAAACGCCGGCGCGGCCAGCGCGAAGCTGAGGGACAACGAGACCGCGGCGAAGATGGCGGACAAACGGGTATTCTTGAACATGCTTACTCCAAATTGAAAAATAATCAGATTGAGGCCGTAGCTGGCCTCGCGTAATTCAGTGGATCGATCAGGCCGCGATCAATCCAGCGTCCACACATATTGCACCGGCGCCCAGCTCGGTTCCGGCTTGCCGTCGACCGTGCCTGGCTTGAAAGTGCATTTGCTGAGCGCCGCGATGGCCGCCCGGTCCAGGTCGCGGAAACCGCTCGACCTGGTGATTTTCGACTCGGCCACGCGGCCGTCGACGCCAATCAGGAACGACATCGTCGAGGTGCCGGTTTCTTCATTGCGCAGCGACGACTTCGGATATTCCGGCTTGGCGCAGCTGGCGAAGCTGACCACCGCCGCGACCTTGACGCCGCTCGCCGCGGGGGCAGGGGGCGCCGCCGGGGCAGGGGGCGCCGGCGGCGCCAGTTCGTTGCTGGCCGGCTTGGCGCTGGTGGCCACCGCGATCACGTTCTGCTGTGGCGGCGGCTGCTGCACGTTGACCTCGACCGGCGGAATGAACGGCGGTGGCGGCGCCTTCATTTCCGGCGGCGGCGGTGGCGGCGGCAAGTCCTGCGGCGGCGGCGGTTTGGCTTCCTCGATCATCTTGGTTTCGACCGGCTCCATCATTTTGGTGACCAGGCGCTTGCCGAGGCCGGTCGCGATGCCGTAAGCCGCCAGAACGTGCAGCAACACCACGATGGTGATGCCGGTGTAGTTCTTGCTGCTCTTCTCATTTGAAAAATTCATACCTGCCTTCCTTCTGGATTACTGTATCTTGCGCCGCCGCTCCACCCCACTAATGGATATTGGTTGGCTGCTCTTTCTTGACCACGCCCGCCGCATTCGATTTGCTGCGCACGCCGGCCACCTGCTCCGTGCTGACCGCGGCGCCGGTATTGCCCCAGGCGCCGCGGATATAACTGACCGCCAGCGCCAATTGTCCATCGTCCAGCGATTCGGCAAAGGTCGGCATGCCGCCCCTGCCCTTGAGTACCGTGACGATGACTTGATCCGCATCGCCCAGCACGAATTTATTGGCTTTCAGCGCAGGAAACGCGCCCGGGATGCCAGTCCCTCCCGCCATATGGCAAGCGGCGCAGTTATTGGCGAACACCGTCTTGCCATCCATCGCCTGCGCGCCGGCCGATTGCGCCATCGCCAGCAGCGCCAGTGCGCCCAAGGCCGTCATGAAGTTGTTTTTCATGGCGTTCTCCTCAAGCCTTGACCAGGCGCTGGTGTATCCTGGCGATTTGCTGCCACGCCGATTCGATCGCCCCCGCTTGCCAGCCGCCCAGGTAACTCATGTGCTCGCCGGCCAGCAAGACCCGGCCTTCGCCCTCGAACAGCAGCGGGTAGTCGCGCGCCCGGCTTTCCTCGCTCCACGACGCCCAGCCGCCCAGGTTGTACTTGACGCGGTGCCAGGCCACCGAAAACGCCTTTTCAAACGACTTGGTGTACTGGCCCGGAAACACCGTTTCGCCAGCGGCCAGCGCAAACGCGGCGCGCTCCTGCAAGCTCAGCGCGCTCACTTGCGCCGCTTCGGCGGCAAAGTTGTAATACCCCAGCAGCGTGCCTTTCCTGCCTTGCCAATTCGACGACGGCAGCGAGATCAGATTGATCGCGCTGGCGTCGGTGTACACATGGCCGCCATAGATGCCGTCATCGGTTTCCCAGAAGCGGCGGCTCATTTGCAAGCCGATCTTGCCGACCGGGACATAGGCCGCGCCTTGCATCGCGGTCTTGAACTGGTCGGACAAGTTGCTGTCGATCTGGCGCAGCACCGACAGCGGTATGGTGCACAGGCAAAAATCGCCGCTGACCACCGACTCCTTGCCGCTGGCCGTGTTTTTTACATGCACGTCGACCTTGTTGTCCAGGTTGACCAGCCTGGTCACTTCGGTGTTATAGCTGATCATCCTGGCCGTGCGTTTTTCAAACGCCTTCGCGACCTGGTCCATGCCGCCGACCGGTTGCAGCATCGTCGCCTGCTGCTCGAAGCTGGTGACCGAGTGGTAAATATGGCCCAGCTTCGATTGCAGCAAGTCGGAAAAGCCCAGCGGGTCCGACGCCACCCCCGGTCCCGGCGACACGCCCGCGCCCGGATTGACCTTGTAACCGCGTCCCGGCGTGCCCTTGTAACTCAAATCCTGCTGCGACAACTGACCCTCGCTGACCAGGTAATCGATCAACAGCATCTTGTCGGCGCCCGAGATTTGCTGGTCCATCAAGCCGCCCTTGAGCGACTTGGCCAGCATTTCATCGACATAGCCGCGCATGTCGGCCTTGACCTCGAACATGCGCAGCCGCCTGCCGGCCAGTGCGCCCCCGGCCTTGGCGGTGTACACATACGAGGCGTCGTTATCATTGTTAAACAACTCCAGCGGCACGCCGAATTCACGGGTGTAATGCAGGGTCGAATAATGATTGAACGGCAAACGCCACGGCCCGATGTTGATGTATTGCCCTTCATCGAATTCGCATACCTGCTTTTCGCCACCCAGCTCCTGCATCACCTTGCCGCGCCGCGCGGTCTGGTTGCGCCCGCCGGCAAACGCGCGCGCCTCGATCACCTTGACCGTGTAACCCAGCTTGCCCAACTCATACGCCGCCGTCATGCCGCCGATGCCGGCGCCGAGGATCACCACGGTCTTGCCCTTGCCGCTGCCTTCCAGCGGCGGCGGCGCATCCGCGGTCGAGGCGATATCCATGCCCCAGGCTTTCATGCTGGCCAACAGAAAACCGCTGCCGCCGACGGCCAGCGCCTTGGCCAGGAAATCCCGGCGCGTCGAACCGGTGGATGGAAACATCGCGTGATTCTGAATATCTGACATGGTCATCCCAAATTGGTGAATGTCCGCACAGATGATCCATCAGGTGTCGCATGCTCAATAAAGCAAAAGCCATGCCAGGTATTGAAAAAGCTGCCGCCTGATCGAAATTCATCTGCAAGGCATTGAATTTAAAAAGAAAATATGAAGTGTGTTAAATCTGTCAAGAAAGCCTGGCGGCGCGCTTGGTGGCAGGCGGCGGCGCTGAAAATGCACCGTAATGGTGCAGTGCGCATCCTCATCGCATCACCATCCTGCTGCCGCCGGGCGCGCCACTGGGTGCCGCGCCCGGTGCGTTGTTAAAACGTATAGTTGGCGCGGGCATAGTAATAACCGCCGTTGATGCCGAACGGCGAGAAGCTCGGATATTGGGTCACCGCGCCGTTGTCGAGGTTGGCGCGCTGCACCGCCACCAGGCTGCCGTTGACCTTGTCCGGATAGGTATTGAACAAGTTGTTGGCGCCGACCGACAAGGTCAGCGCCTTCGACAGCCGGTACGACACTTCCAGGTCGGTCAGGGCCTTGGTCTTGATCCTGCTTTCGTAATACTGCGAACCGTCATAGGTCCGCAGGTTCGACGACGGGCCGTAGATGGCTTCGCGCAGGTTGACGCTCCAGGCGGCCAGCTTCCATGTCGCGCCCAGGTTGATGCGGAATGTCGGCGACGCCGTTTCCAGGTCGGAAATGGCGGCCGGGTCGAGCAGGGTTTGCGGCAGCAATTGCGACGGCGCCTGGTTGACCTTGCGCACTTCGACCTTGTTGTAATTGCCGGCGGCGGACCAGTCGACCCGGCCCAGGCCGGCATAATTTTCCGAATAGGTGTAAACCGCTTCGGCGCCGCTGTTGCGGGTATTCACCGCGTTCGAGAAGATGTTAATGCCGGTGAACTTGACTTGCGGGTCGAGCACGTTGCCGTTGGCCAGGATGGCCGCCGTCACCGCCGGCGAATTGATGGCCCCGCCGGAACCGAACAGCGAACCGCTGCCGACGATGCGGTCGTGGATGTTGATGACATAGGCGTCCAGCGTCAGCGTGCTCCTGGCGTTCGGTTTGAGCACCAGGCCGATGCTGTAGTTTTGCGATTTCTCGGGCTTCAGGCCATCCACCCCGACCAGCCTGGCGCCCGGCGAATTCGGCGCCAGCTGCACGAAGGCGGAGGTGGGCGTGACGTTGGTGGCCGAGTAGTATTGCTCGGCCATGGTCGGCGCGCGGAAACCGTTCGAGATGGTGCTGCGGATCGCCACCGTCGGCGAGAAGTCGTAGCGGCCGGTCAGCTTGCCGACCTTGGCGCTGCCGAAATCGCTGAATTTTTCATAGCGCGCGGCCAGGTCCAGCTTCAGCTTGTCGATCGGCGAACCGGAGAAATCGATATAAATCGATTTGTCGTTGCGGGCGTACGAACCGGCGTCGGTCAGCAAGAAGCCCGGATACGATTGCGACCCTTCCTTGTAGCGCGAGGCGGCGTCGCCGGCGCCGATGGCATATGTGTCGCGCCGGTATTCCAGGCCGCCGGCCACGTTCAGCGGGGTTTTCCAGCCGATCTCGAATTCGCGGCTCAGGTCGAAGTTGCTGGTCCACTGGCTGGCAGTGAAGTTCCCCGCGTGGAAATCGGTCGGCGTGCTGCCGCTATCCTTGAACAGCGAGATATTGCCGCTGTTGAGCACGCCGATGTCGGAATCGTCCTTGCCGTAGGTGCTGCTCAGGTCCCAGTGCCAGCCGCTGTCGAGGCGGCCCTTGACGCCGCCGCTGACGCCGAAGTCGGTTTCGTTGATGGTTTCGCGCGGGCTGAAACCGTTCGGGTACAAGGCCGGCAGGCGGTCCGGCGTGCGGTAGTTTTCAAACGCGTCGGCGGTCTTCTTGCCGTAGGTTGCATTGCCGTACAACTCGGTGCCGCCGCCCAGGTCGGCGCCGGCGTTCAGCGCCAGGATCGACAAATGATAGGCGGCGTCGCCCGAGATCTGGTTCGAGTACGGATACTGGTCGGCCTTGACCAGGTTCGGCAATTGCGCCAGCTTGCCTGGATCGACCAGCCGCGGATCGACCGCGCCGCGGTTGCTGTGCGCGTGGTACTTGGTTTCCGCGCTCAGGTTCAGGAAGCTGCTGTCGCTCGGCGCCACGCCGAGATTGAACGACAGGTCCGGCGTGGCGCCGCCGCCGTCGTAGTACTTGCCGTACGATGTGCTCAGCGCGCCGCCGGCCGCGTCTTTCTTGAGGATGATGTTGATCACGCCGGCGATCGCGTCGGAACCGTATTGCGCCGCCGCGCCGTCCTGCAGCACTTCGATATGGTCGATCGCCGCCACCGGGATGAAATTGAGGTCGGTCGCCGCGCCGCCCTGGAACGGCCCGCCGAGCACCGCCAGGTTGGAAGTGGTGTGGCGCCGCTTGCCGTTCACCAGCACCAGCGTGTCGTTCGGGCTCAGGCCGCGCAAGCGCGCCGACAGCGTCAGGTTGGCGGTGTCGCCGCCGACCGCCTGGGCGGTGAACGACGGCAGGTTTTGCGCCATCGCCTGGATCAGGTCGGGCTGGCCGGTGCGTTCCAGCGACGACGAATCGAGCACCTGGATCGGGGAGGCGCTGTCGCTGGCCTTCAAGCCGCCGCGGCGGGTGCCGGTGACGATCACCGCTTCGGTTTTTCCCTGGGCCTGCGGCGCATCGGTCACGCTTTGCGCGAGCGCCGCGCCGGATTGCAAGACCAGCAGCAGGGCGCCGGAAACGCAGGCGCTGCGGCCGCAACATACAGCGCTGACGGCGCACGCCAGCGGCGTGGCGCGCGGTGTGCGGCGGCGTGGTTTTGCGGATGAATCGGATAATTTGCGGACGAGCTGGGACATGGTACAACTCCTTTGGGCGTAAGATCGCCGGCGGGCCTGTGGCCGCCATTGGCGTTATATTTTTATGTGCGACGAGAGAAGGTACTGACTGGTGCTACTCACGGCATCGCCGGCATTGCCGCGTCGCCCCGTCGGGCTGCGCGGACCATGCCGGCCAAGCTGGCGTGCCGCTTATTTGCCCGTGGCCGCCGGCATTTTGGCGGCGCTCATTTCTATTTCAATCAAGCCGCCGGGCATCGGCAGCGCCGCCACTTGCAGCGCGGTGCGCACCGGTTTGTTCGGCTGTGCCGCGCTGCCGAAATACTGCATATAGGCTTCGTTGAGCCCCTTGAAATCCATCTTGCCTTCCAGCTTGGGATCGCCAGCCAGGAACACATTGACTTTGACTACGTCGCCCAGGGTCATGCCCTCGGCGGCCAGCAGTTTTTCAAATTTTTTCAGGATAGAAATTGTTTGCGTATAGGTGTCGCCATAAGCTTCGAACGAACCTTTTGGCGCTTGCGGATTGGCGATATCGGCCAGGTTGCCGCTAAAGAAAACCAGGTGTGCCGCGGCCGGTACGCTGACCGCGGTCGAGATCGGAAAATTCGAGCCCGGCACACCGGTGCGCCTGATTTCCTCGGCTTGCACTGGCGTGGCCAATTGCAGCGCGGCCAGCGCCAGAAGGGACATGGCAGGTACGGATACTCGCATCAGATAAACCCTTTATGTAGTGAAGAAAATGACGGCAAAAAACAGCAGCGGCGAGGTGGAGCATCAGCAGCGCGCCGGCTATCCGGAGGGACGCTGGAAGGAGGATGGCGCGACGGTTTTCATACAGGCTCCATGGAATGATGTGCAAACTTGGGGCGACTTGAATCAACGCTGTGTCGTTGTTTTCATCTAACGCAAAATGCATGCCACGGTTTGCCAAGTTCACATTTCAAACTTGAAAACGGCGGCGATTTTTCAGGAAAAAAGGCGTGAGAAAAGGCGGGGGCAGAGTGAGGGATGGTGCTCTGCAATGTGTGCCGGAATCGTGTCCTGCGGCCGCATGCGGCAACGCTCGGACGGCATATCCGGTGGTGTGGAATGCGGCGAAAAGCGCACTGTTTTGGCGATGCACCAAAATATATGAAAGGCGCCGCACTGCTTTGGACTAGCGCGGCGCGGACGCGGCCGCAAGGGACGGGTCCGGCGCTGCGCGGGAGCAGGTCAGAAGGGTTTACTGGACGCCAGGTAATCGCTCACATTGCCATTCAGTGCCTGCAGCACGGCGGCCGGGCCGGCCGGGATCGCGGCTTCGATCGCGCGCATGTAGCGTAGCAGTTGCGCTTTCGACGCTTGCGCAAATTCCGTCGTGATGGCTTCGTCGTCATGCAGGATCACGTAATTGCGGGCGTGGCCATACAGCACGAAATAAGCGGCGGCATGGCCGCTGTCGCTGGCGATCAGCGCCAGCATCGCTTGCTTGACGTTCAGGAAGGCATCCGTGCCGGCCGGACTGTTTTCAAAGGTGTCGCTGATGTGGCTCAGGTTCATCATGGTTCCGATTGCTTGTCGAGGAGGTTGGAAAAAAACGTTACACTTGCCGCAGCATCGCGCGCAGCATGTCGGCGCCTTGCCGGCCTTTATAAGCGCGCTGCCACAAGGCGTCGGCCATGCCGGTGTACAGCGCCACGGCTTCCGGCGCCGCCGTGACGGTGGCGATGCCGCATGACATATTCGGGAATTCGCCGAAGCGGAACGGACTGCATGCGACATACGAGGCGCCGGGCCGTTCGACGATCTGGAAGGTCGCATTGGGCATGCTGTCATCGACGATGCCGATCTGCATGCCGATCGGCTGGTCTTCCAGCAAAGCGGCGATGCGTTCGACTTCGGCGCGCGCCGCCAGCGAACGCGCCATCTTGACCGACGGCGGCAAATCCATGCGGCCGATCAGGCCGAAGTGGACGAAGCGTTCCAGTTCGCGCATGCCGATCAGGCTGACGATAGTCGCCGGCTGCGCCGCGTACGCGCTTTTCCGTTCGCGCAGCAAGGCCAGCATTGCGCCAATGCGCTCGGGCGGCGGCGGGCTGGCGCTTTCTTCCAGCATCCGCTGCAAATGGCCCAGGTAATCGTCCGACGTCAGCAGCAGCGAGATCGGCTCGAAGTGCGCCAGGATGCGGCTGGCGCCCTGTTCCAGCTGGCGCATGCGTTCGATATAGGCCAGCGCCGACGGATAATATTCGGTGCCCACGCCGAGCAGCGACGCCAGCGTCGTTTGCAGGAGGTCGGCCAGCTTGTCCAGCGTCTCGATCTTGACGATCTCGCCTTTCTCCATGCGGTACACGGCGGCGCGCGAAATGCCCAGCGGGAGCGCGACCTGTTCGGCGCGCAAGCCGGCGCCGATGCGGTAGGCGCGCAAACGGGCGCCGATGTCGCTGAAATTCAATGCCCGGATGCTGTCATCTGCTTGCTTCATCGTCTGTCTCATTATTTGGATTGATGACTATAGCAGAACTTGACAAGGCATGCATGCGACACTTTTTAATGCATATATTGATAAATTATCTCAAAAATGATATTTTTAACGTCGGCGATGGCCTTCCGGCCTATCCCGCTAAGTTTCTGATCAGGGGTGTTCATTCATGAAGCCGTCATATTGCCGCGTTATCATCGGCGCTTTTTTGCAAGGACAACCATCATGCAGACCACGCGCAAGCACCCGGCCGGAGGCAAGCCGGCCATGACGATGATAGCGGCCGGCGTACTGGCGGCGGCATTGGCCGCATGCGGCGGCACCCCGCCGCGCACGCTGAATGTGGTCGCGGCGACCGGCAAGGCGCTCGCCGCCAGCGTCGTCACGGTGCGGGACGCCAGCAAGAACGTGGTCGGCAGCGGCACCACCGACGCCAACGGCAAGGCCGCCGTGACGCTCCTGGAAAGCGCGGCGGCGCCATTCCTGGTCTCGGTCGCCGCGCCGTCCGGCGCCACGCTGTATGCGGTGACGCTCCTGGAAAGCGCGGTCAACCTGACGCCGCTGACGTCGGTGATCGCGATGCAATTGCTGGGCAATGCGCCAGCCAGCGCCACGGCCGCGCAGCTGGCCGTCATCGATGCCAGTAAACTGGCCACGGCGCAGGGCCAGCTGGCCACCGCGCTGGCCGGCGCGCTGCAAGCCAAGGGCGTGAGCGCGGGCTACGATTTTGTCAACGGATCGCTGGCGCCGGGCAGCAGCGATCCGGCCGATGCGCTGCTGGACGCCGTGCAAGTGAAGGTCAACGGCGCCGACGTCGATATCGTCAACGCCAGCGGTACCATCCTGGCGCAAATGACCGGCGGCGGCGTGCCTGTCGCGAGCGGCAACAGCATCGACGAACCGGCGCTCAACCTGAGCGCGCGCCAGCAGGCGCTGATCGCCACCGCCGCCGGCACCGATACGGCGCCGGCCTTGCTGCAAGTGGGACTGGATGAATTGCATCCGACCCAGCCGGCGGTCGGCTACGACCAGATTTACTACAAGCTGGGCCGTTACGGCGCCGAAGACCTGGTCATGGCCAAGACCAACAAGCCGAAGAAATTCGCCGACCTGTGCGAAGCCAACGGCCAGGGCGACGTGGTCGCCAAGACCAGCAACGTGGCCGGCGCCACGCTGATCAATCCGCCGCCTGCGTTCCAGTGCAAGTCGGCGCCCGGTTCCAGCCCGGCCGACATGAAAACCGTCGTCATCGGCCCGAAAGGCAAGCTGTACCTGACCGACGGCCACCACACCTTCACCGGCTTCTGGGACGCCGACGGCGGCGCCAACCACCAGCTGAAAGTGTGGGTCAAGGTCACCGCCAACCTGAGCGGCCTGAATGAATACGATTTCTGGGCGTTAATGAAGAAGACCAGCAGGGTCTGGCTCAGGGATGGCAACAACCAGCCGATCGTCACCAGCCAGCTGCCGCGGCAAATCGGCTTGAAATCGCTGGGCAACGACCCTTACCGTTCGCTGGTGTATTACACCCGCGACGCCGCTTACATCGTGCCGGCCGCATCCACCGAATTCCTGGAATTCTATTGGGCCGACTGGCTGCGCAACAAGCCGGTGCTCGACCTGTCGACTTATAACTTGAGCGATGCGGCCAGCTATTCGGCGGCGATCCTGAAGGCGTCGCAGGCGATGGTGGCGCTGAAACCGAGCGACGTGGTCAGCAATGGCCTGACGGCGGCGACGCTGGGCTGGAGCGGCGTGCTCAATACGGCGGCGCTGGACGACCTGGTCAGCGGCACCGGCAAACTGACGTATGCGATCGCCTACAAAAAATCGATCGGCAAGTAATCCGGCTCAGGGATGGCTGGCGGCGCCGTCCATCCCTGATCATGGCCGAACGGTGGTGGGCGCCGAGCGAAGCATGCACGGGCGCACGGTTTCAATTTAAATTGGCAAACGGTATATGTGATTGCGATAAACATCCTTGAGATTGCGCAATCGGCGTGCCGCAAAGAGGGCCGATTGCCGGCCCTTGTGACAAACTATTGACATAAGGATTGCGCTATCTGGATTTTATGTCGCGAAGGAGTCTGAGCATGCAACAGTTATTCATCATGTCGCTATGCATGGTACTGGCGCAAGCCGCGTTTGCCCAGCAAGCGCCCAGCCTGCCGCAAGATATCCGATCGCTCAAACCGCATCGGCCGCCGGTTACGGCGGATCCGCAGCCACCGGTCATGTACACCCGTCAAGCTCCTTCGGGCATGCTGCCAAACGAGCAGCAATATCAGGCCAGCCTGAAGGTGATCTCGGCGCAGACTGACGCGATCAAGGCGCAAGCTGACGCGATCAAGGCTTTGTCGGTGCGTATGGACGAGCTTGAGGCGATGATGCGGGCGTTGGCGCATGCCGATAAAAAAGGGGGAAAATGATGGCTGCCGTTTCCACGGCGGACACTATGGCGCTGCTCGACCATGCGCAGGCCGAATTGAACGCCAGCGCCGTCGCGGCACAGCAAACGCTGCAGATGCAGGTGGAGATGTGGAATCCTGCCTTGATACAGTTTCTCGCGGTCTCGATGCTGGTCTTTACGTTTGGCGCCTTGTTGCTGGGAACGTTGCTGTTATGGCGCAGTAAAGCTCCTGCAATGCAAGTACTGCGTACGATTGGCGTGATTTCAATTATTGGCATCTCGGCATTATTGCTGGTGGTCGGCTACAGCAATGAACAATTGACGCCGATTGTCGGCCTGTTTGGCGCAATTGCCGGCTACCTGCTGGGTAAGGATAGTCAACCGTATGCACAAGCCAGCGCCGCGCATGAACCGCAGCGGCCGGCATGAGGCGAGCCGGTGTTTGTTTTTATGTTGAGTCCGTCTCACCGCAAAATTTGGTAAAATCCCCCATCGGTTTTTTCAGCCAGACGATGCGTAGCATGATGTGCATCGGGCTGCCCGCTGTACTTCCACCCATCCATCGACGCCGGCAGTCCCGGTAGTCTCATCCATCCCACATCATTACCATGAATATCCTGTCGCTCCGGGAGCAATGGCTGCCCAATTCCCCCGCCAACCTGCTGGCCGGGCTGACCACCGCGTTTGCGCTGGTGCCGGAATGTATCGCCTTTGCGCTGGTGGCGGGACTCAATCCTTTGATGGGACTGTACGGCGCATTCTTCATTTGCACGCTGACGGCGCTGTTTGGCGGGCGCCCCGGCATGATTTCCGGCGCCGCCGGGTCGATGGCGGTGGTGATCGTCGCGCTGGTGGCCCGGCACGGCGTGCCATACCTGCTGGCCACGGTGCTGCTCAGCGGCTTGCTGATGGCGCTGTTCGGCTTGCTGCGCATGGGCAGCCTGATCCGCATGGTGCCGCATCCGGTGATGCTGGGCTTCGTCAACGGCCTGGCGATCGTCATCGCGCTGTCGCAACTGGCGCATTTCAAGATCGCGGCGGAACACGGGCCGCAATGGCTGCGGGGCGCGCCGCTGCTGGTGATGGGGGGACTGGTGGCGCTGACGATGCTGATCGTCTACCTGCTGCCGCGCCTGACAAAAAAGGTGCCGCCGGCGCTGGCCGCGATAGCCGTGGTCGGTTTGCTGGCCCAGTTGCTGCACTTGCCGACCCGGACCCTGGGCGACATGGCGCATATCGCCGGCGGCTTGCCCAGCCTGCACTGGCCGGTCGTGCCGCTGACCATCGACACGCTGGCCATCGTCGCGCCGTATGCGCTGCTGATGGCGCTGGTTGGCTTGCTGGAAACGCTGCTCACCTTTAATTTGACCGACGACATCACCGACAGCCGCGGCCAGCCGAACCTCGAATGCGTGGCGCTCGGCGCGGCGAATATGGCGTCCGGCCTGTTCGGCGGCATGGGCGGCTGCGCGATGATCGGCCAGACCATGATCAACCTCGGTTCGGGCGGGCGCACCCGGCTGTCCGGCGTGGTGGCCGGCGTGATGATACTGCTGTTCATCCTGTTCCTGGCGCCGCTGATCGAACGCATTCCGCTGGCCGCGCTGGCCGGCGTGATGTTCGTGGTGGCGCAGCAGACGTTTGCCTGGGGTTCGCTGCGGGTGCTGGGCAAGGTGCCGAAACAGGATGCGCTGGTGATCGTCGCGGTCACCTGCATCACCGTGGCGACCGACCTGGCGATCGCCGTCTTGTGCGGCATTATCATCGCGGCGCTCAATTTCGCGTGGCAGCATGCGCGCGAGATCCACGCCGAGATCGACGACAGCGCGCCGGGCGTGCGTACCTACATAGCGCGCGGCACGCTGTTTTTCGCGTCGACCGTGCATTTCCAGGAATTGTTCGCGCCGGCCGCCGATCCGCAGCGGGTGCTGCTCGATTGCCGTCACCTGCACCTGGCCGACCATTCGGCCATCGCGGCGCTGGAAGCGTTGCTGGAGCGTTATCAAAAAGCCGGCAAGGATTTACATCTGATCCACCTGTCGCAACGCAGCCGGGCGCTGCTGGAGCGCGCCGGCATGCGTCTGGCGGGCGCGCATCAAGGCTGATCCGCCCGGCTTAGCTGAGCAGCGAAAGCGGCCGCATATCCTGCCAATGGCTTTCAATGTAGGCGGCGCAGGCGGCCCGCTGGCTCGCTTCCAGCACCACGCTCCAGCCGGCCGGCACGGCGATGTGCTGCGGCCATAGCGAATGCTGGCCCTCGTCGTTGCGCAATACCAGGAACTGCGCGTCTTGGTCGTCAAATGGGTTGCTCATCAGATTACTCCTTCGGTAGTGTAGTGGTCGTGTTCCGCGTCCGCGTTTTGCGCCGCGTGCAGGGCGCGCAGTTCGGCCGTGATGCTGGCCAGCGCGCTGTAGCGGGCGAAGCTGTCGCGCAGCGCCGCGGCGCGCTGCCGGTAGCGCGGCTCGGTCAGTACGCTGTGCACCGCCTGCGCCAGTTGCCGCGGGCCGGGCTGGCCGGTGCCGAGATTGACGCCGGCGCCGCTCCAGGCGACGCGCGCGGCGATCTCGGGCTTCTCTTCGGTGGCGCCGGCCAGCACCAGCGGCACGCCGAGGCTGAGTGCGTGGTTGACGGCGCCGTAGCCGCCATTGGTGACCATCACGGCCACCTTCGGCAATAGCCGGTCGTACGGCACGAACGGCAGCACGCGGGCGTTGGCCGGCGCCGCCGCAGCCAGCCGCTCCGGCACCGGACCGCCGGTGGTGGCGATCACTTGCAGGTCGGGCCGCTCGGCCAGCGCCGCCAGCGTCGGCAGGATCAGCTGGCCCGGGTCGTCATTGGCCAGCGTACCCTGCGTCACCAGCACCACCGGCCGGCCGTCGTCGAGTTCCGGCCACCAGTCCGGCGCGGCGAAATTGCGGCTGGCCGGCGGCGTCAGCGGGCCGACGAAGCGCACCGAGGCGGGCAGGTCGCTGCGCGGATACTCGAATTCGGCCGCCGTCAGTTGCAGGTAGCGGTCGGGCAGCGTGATCATGGTATCGAGCACGCAATCGGGCAGCGCCGGCGCGCCGACGGCGGCCAGGCGCTGGCTGAAATAGCGCTGCACCTCGCCGAACATGGCTTGTTTCAGGTTGCGGTTCATCGCCAGGTTGCGGGCTTGTCCCTCGGGCGTGGCCAGCGGCGGCAGCGCGGTGCCGAAAAAGGCCGTGTCGCAGCTCGACAGCGACAGCGCGGTGATGCCGATCCCGACGATAGGCGGGCGCGCCGCGCGTGGCCCGAGCAGCAGCGGCAGGCTGCCGCAAAACATGGTGTCGACCAGGATCGCGTCGACCTCTTGCCGCGCCAGCACGGCGCGGATGCCGGCCAGTTGCGGTTCGATCGCATCGGCGAAGAAATGCTTCAGGCCGTAGCATAGCCGGGCGTGTCCGCCGCCCAGCCTGCGCCACTCGGGATGGCGCTGGTCGAGCGTGCGGTAGTCGTGGTCGATGGCGGCCTGGAACGGCACCAGCGTGGCGCCGGCCGCCTCGACCTGGGGCCGGAACTGGCTGCTGGTATGGACCAGCACCCGGTGTCCGAGGCCGGCCAGGTGCTGGCCGATGGCCAGCATCGGCAGTACATGGCCGGGCATCGCGGTGGCGCAAATCAGATAAGTAGGCATGGTCAGGCTCCTGCGGTGGCGTCGATGGCGGCCGGCGTGGCGCGCCGGATGCCGAGGTTGATGAAATAGCGTTCCAGCAGTTCGCGGTCGACCGGGCGGATCGGCACGCCCAGCGCTTCCAGCTGGGTCTGGGTGGCGTCGCCGGACACGTCGGGCGGCGTGGCCGCCGTGTCGTACTGGTCGAGGATGGCCAGCACCGCCGCCAGGTCGCGCTGGCCGGTTTCGACCAGCCGCGCGCGGGCCCGCTGCAGCCATGGCTCCAGCGGCAGCGCCTCGAGCGCCACGCCGAGCCGGGCGAACACCGGCGCGATGTCGCCGACCCGCAGCCGCTGCTGGCCCATCAGGTGATACACCTGGCCGCGCGCGGCGGCGTGGCCGGCCAGGCCGAGGATGGCGCGGGCGACATCGTCGACCGGGGTCAGGTTCAGCGGCAAGTCCATGTCCGGGATCGCGCCCAGGTCGGCGTACAGCCGCGCCACCCGCCAGATCAGGTCGGCCGCGTTGCACAGCGCGTGGTCATGGTCGCCGGTCACGGCGCCGAGCCGGTAGATGGTCACCGGCAGGCCGCGCGCCTGCGCCTCGCGCGCCAGCGTGTCGGCCACCCATTTGCTCTGGCTGTAGCCGTCGGCCAGCCCGTCCGACACCGCCAGCGGCGAACGTTCGGTCACGCTGGCGCCGTTGCCGGGATCGATCACCGCCAGCGTCGAGACGTAGTGCAGGCTTTTCGGCCGGCCGCGCGCGGTCCAGTCGAGCAGCGTCACCAGGCTGTCGACGTTGGCCGGTTTCAGGCTGGCGTACGGATGCAGGAAGTCGACTTGCGCGGCGCAATGGTAGATCGCGTCGCAGCGTTCGCGGATCGCCTCGGCGTCGGCTTCGCTCAGGCCGAGGCCCGGTGCGCCCAGGTCGCCCGCCAGCACCTCGATGCGGCTGTCGTCCCACAGCGCTTCCAGCTGGCGCGTCGCCATGCTGGCCCGCAGCCGCTCGCGCGCCGCTTGCGGGCTGTCGCCGCGCACGTGGCAGACCACGCTGGCGGCGCTGTCGCGCAGCAGCGCTGCCAGCAGGTGGCTGCCGACAAAGCCGCTGGCGCCGGTCAGGAATACCCGTTGCGGCTGCAGCGGCGCCGATGCGGCTTGTGGCTGGATGTGCCGCGGCAGCAGCAGGTCGCGCGCCAGGTCCGGGCGCACCTTGGCGGCGACGCCGGCGCGCAGGCCGTCCACCAGCGTCGCCAGTTCGGCCAGTTCGGGATGGCTGTAGATGCCGGCGTGCGGGAAGTCGGCGTGCAATTGCTCGCGGATGCGCATGCCGAGCTGGATCGCCAGCAGCGAGTGGCCGCCCAGTTCGAAGAAGTTGTCGTGCCGGCCGACCTGGCCGACTTGCAGCGCCTCGGACCAGATCTGCGCCAGCGCCTGTTCGGTGGCGCCTTGCGGCGCGGCGTAGGCGATGGCGGCCTGGCGCTGCTGCGGCGGCGCCGGCAATGCGCGCCGGTCCAGCTTGCCGCTCTGGTTCAGCGGCAGCGCCGCCAGCGTGACGAAGACGGCCGGCACCATATAGTCGGGCAGCACCCGCACCAGGCTGTCGCGCAGCTGCGCGACCGGCAGTTCGGCGCCATCTTCGGCCGGCACCAGGTAAGCCACCAGGCGCGCCGCGCCGGGCGTGTCTTCGCGCAGCAGCACGGCCGCTTGCGCCACGCCGGGCTGGCGCAGCAGCAGCGTTTCGATTTCGCCCGGCTCGATGCGGAAGCCGCGCAATTTGACCTGCTGGTCGGCCCGGCCCAGGAAATCGAGGCTGCCGTCGGCGGCCCAGCGCGCCAGGTCGCCGCTGCGGTACATGCGGCTGCCGGGCTGCCCATAGGGATTGGCGACGAAGCGCTCGGCGCTGAGCACCGGCTGGCCCAGGTAGCCGCGCGCCAGGCCGGCGCCGGCGATATACAGTTCGCCGGCCACGCCGGGCGGCAGCAATTGCAATTGCTCGTCGAGCACGTACAGCCGGGTATTCCACACCGGCCTGCCGATCGACGCCGGACCGGCCAGTTGCATCGGCGCGCTGATGCTGGCGCAAATCGTGATTTCGGTCGGACCGTAGGCGTTGAACATGCGCCGGCCGCGCGACCAGCGCTGCACCAGCGCCGGCGGGCAACTGTCGCCGCCGACCACCAGCGTGCGCAGCAGCGGCAGTTCGGCCGGCGGCAGCGTCGCCAGCGCGGCCGGCGGTATCAGCGCGTGGCTGATGGCGTGCCGCTGCAGCAGCTGGACCAGTTCGTCGCCCAGCGGCTGCTGGCTGGCCGCATCCGGCAGCACCAGCGCCGCGCCGCTATGGAAGGCCATCAGCTGGTCCATGATCGACGCGTCGAAACCGCACGATGAAAACTGCAGCACGCGCGCGCTGGGGTTCAGGCCGAAGGTTTCGCTCATGCTGGCGCCCAGGCTGCTCAAGCCGGCGTGCGGCACCAGCACGCCTTTCGGCACGCCGCTGGAACCGGAAGTGTAGATCAGGTAGGCGGCGTCTTGCGGGTGCACCGGCAGGCCGGGGTTGTAGTCCGGCTGCAGCGCCATGATCGCCACGTTGTGGTCGTCGTCCAGCAGCAGCGTGCCGGGCGCGTCCTGCAGGCCGTGCTGCTGGGCCAGCTCCACGCTGGACAGCACCGTGTGCGGCGCCGCCTGCCGCAGCACGAACGGGATCCGCGCCGCCATGTGGTGCGGGTCGATCGGCAGGTAGGCCGCGCCGGCCTTGACGATGGCCAGGTGCGCCAGCACCAGGTTGAAGGAGCGCGGCAGCACGGTGGCGACCAGCGATCCGGGGCGCACGCCGCGCCGGCGCAGCAAATGCGCCAGCCGGTTGGCGCGCAGGTTCAGCATCTGGTAGCTGACGTCGCCGTGCTCGGTGACCAGCGCGGTCGCTTCCGGCGCGCCGAGGGCGTGGCGTTCCACCATCTGCGCCAGGCTCAAGGGCTCCAGCATGCGGGCCAGGCCGCCGTTGTCGCCCAGCAGGCGCTGGCGTTCCCGCGCCTGCAGCAGGTCGATGTCGGCCAGCGCCGCGTCCGGCGCCGCGCACGCCTCTTCCAGCAGGCGCAGCAGGCGGCCGGCGATGGCTTCCACGGTGCTCTGCTCAAACAGGTCGCTGCTGTACTGGATGCCGCCGCCGATGCCGGCCGGCAAGCCGTCGCTGTCGCGCTGTTCGGTCAGGATGAAGGACAGGTCGAACTTGGCGGTGTCGACCGTGACCGGCTGCGGCGTGACCGCCACGCCGGCCATGCTGAAGCTGGCCCGGCTGCTGTTCTGGAAACCCAGCATGACCTGGAACAGCGGGTGGCTGGCGCGCGAGCGCTGCGGCCGCAGCAAGTCGACCAGCCGGTCGAACGGCAATTCCTGGTGCGCGTAGGCGGCCAGGTTATTGGCCCGCACGCGCGACAGCAGCGTGCGCAGGCCGGGCCGGCCGGACGTGTCGGTGCGCAGCACCAGCGTATTGACGAAGCAGCCGATCAAGCCGTCCAGCGCATGGTCGCTGCGGCCGCCGACCGGGGTGCCGATGGCGATGTCGCTGCCGGCGCCGAGACGGCTGAGCAGCGCCGCCAGCAGCGCTTGCAGCACCATGAACAGGCTGGCCTGGCCGTCGCTGGCCACTTGCAGCAATTGCGCGTGCAGTTGCCGGTTGATCCGCAGCGGCACCACGCCGCCGCGGTAGCTCGGCGTGGCAGGGCGCGGATGGTCGGCCGGCAGCGCCAGTTGTTCCGGCAGGCCGCGCAGCGTCTCTTGCCAGAAGGCGGACTGGCGCGCCGCCAGGCTGGCCGGATCGTCTTCGCTGCCGAGCAGCGCGTTTTGCCACAAGGTGTAGTCGGCGTATTGCACCGGCAGCGGGGCCCAGTCCGGCGCCCGCGACTGGCAGCGCGCATCGTAGGCCAGGCTCAGGTCGCGCGCCAGCGGCAGCAGCGAGGCGCCGTCGCCGGCGATGTGGTGGGTCAGCAGCAGCAGCACATGCTCGTCTTCCTCCAGCTGGAACAGCGTGGCGCGCAGCGGCGCCTCGCGTTCCAGCCGGAAGCGGTGCACGGCGGCGTTGCGCAGCAGCGGCGCCAACTGGTCTTCGCTGCTGCTGGTGGTCAGCAGCAGCGGCTGCGCCTGCGCGCCGTCGAGCACCAACTGGTGCGGCACGCCGGCCGCGGTTGGGTAGATGGTGCGCAGGCTTTCGTGGCGCTGCACCAGGTCGCCCAGCGCCGCGCGCAGCGCGTCCCGCTCCAGCGGGCCGGTCAGGCGCAGCGCCAGCGGCATGTTGTAGGCCGGATTGCCGTCTTCCAGCTGGTTCATCAGCCACAGCCGGTTTTGCGCGAACGACAGTGGAATGTGCTGCGGGCGCGGCATCGGTATCACGCCCGGCAGCGCCGCCGCATCCTGGTCCAGCAGCGCGGCCAGGCCGGCGATGGTCGACACCTGGAACAGTGTGTCGACCGGCAAGTCGATCAGGAAGTGCTGGCGTATCATCGACATCAGCTGGATGATCATCAGCGAATGGCCGCCCAGCTCGAAGAAATTGTCGTCCACGCCGACCCGTTCGAGATGCAGCGCCTCGGCCCACATGGTGGCCAGGATGCGTTCGGTCGGCGTGCGCGGCGCGCTGTACTGGGTGGCCGCCTGGCGTTCCGGCGCCGGCAGGGCCTTGCGGTCCAGCTTGCCGCTCGGGCCCAGCGGGAGGGCCGGCAGGTTGACGAAGCTGGACGGCACCATGTATTCCGGCAGCGCGGCGGCCAGCAATGCGCGCAGCTCGGCCGGCGCCGGGTCGCTGCCGGGATGGCCGACCAGGTAGGCCACCAGGCGCCGCTCGCCGGGCGTGTCTTCGCGCGCGATGACGGCGGCCTGGGCCACGTCCGGGTGGCCCAGCAGCAGGGCTTCGATCTCGCCCGGCTCGATGCGGAAGCCGCGCAGCTTCAATTGCTGGTCGGCCCGGCCCAGGTAATCCAGGCTGCCATCGGCGCGCCAGCAGGCCAGGTCGCCGCTGCGGTACATGCGGCTGCCTGGCGCGCCGTGCGGGTTGGCGATGAAGCGTTCGGCGCTGAGCAGCGGACGCCGCAGATAGCCTTGCGCCAGCCCCGTGCCGGCCAGATACAGCTCGCCGCCGACGCCGGCCGGCACCGGCTGCAGCGCATCGTCGAGCACATACAATTGGGTGTTCCAGATCGGGAAGCCGATCGGCACCCGTTCCTCGCCCGCTCCATCCTGGCACTGCCAGCTGGTGACGTCGACCGCGGCCTCGGTCGGGCCGTACAGATTGTGCAGCTCGCAAGTGAGGCGCTGCCTGAACTGGGCTTGCAGCGCCGGGGCCAGCGCCTCGCCGCTGCAAATCACGCGGCGCAGCGAGGTGCAGGCGACGGCGTCCGGTTCGAGCAGGAACAGTTCCAGCATCGACGGCACAAAATGCAGCGTCGTGATGGACTCGGCGGCGATCAGGCCGGCCAGGTAATGCGCATCCTTGTGGCCGCCCGGTTTTGCCATCACCAGCGTGGCGCCGTCGATCAGCGGCCAAAAGAATTCCCATACCGACACATCGAAACTGGACGGCGTTTTTTGCAGCACCCGGTCGTCGGCCTGCAAGCCGTAGCGGTGCTGCATCCACAGCAGGCGGTTGACGATGGCCTGGTGCGACACCAGCACGCCTTTCGGCGTGCCGGTCGAGCCGGAGGTGTAGATCAGGTAGGCCGGATGCAGCGGGACCAGCACCGCGCCGCGTTCGGCATCGCTGAGCGGCGCGTCGCCGGCGGCGTCCAGCGCGGCGCCGGCGGCTGCCGTATCGAGGCGCAGCAACAGGGACGCATGATCGGCCAGTTGGCCTTCCAGTTGCGTCGCGGGCGCGCCGCTGGCCAGCAGGCATACCGGGGCCGCGTCGGCCAGCATGAAGGCGAGCCGCTCGGGCGGGTAATCGGGGTCCAGCGGCAGGTAGGCGGCGCCGGTCTTCAGCGTCGCCAGCAGCGCCACCATCAGGTCCAGCGAGCGCGGCACGGCGATCGCGACGATGGCGCCCGGGCCGGCGCCGCGCGCCAGCAGCAGGCGCGCCAGCTGGTTGGCGCGGCGGTGCAGTTCGGCGTAAGTGAATTGCCGGCCCTCGCAGCGCAGCGCGACCGCGTCGGCGCTGGCCCCGGCGCGCCGTTCCAGCAGCGCCGTCAGCGTGGTGGCGGGCACGGCGGCGGCAGTGTCGTTCCAGCCATGCAGCAAGCGCTGGCGCTCGTCGTCGCGCAGCAGCGCCACCTGGCCGACGCGCTGTGCCGGATCGGCCAGCAGCGCGCCGATAAAACCCAGCAGGCGGGCCTGGTGGCCGGCCAGCGTGGCCGCCGTGTACAGCGCCGGGTTGGCGTCGAAGTCGATCTGCAAGTCTTGTCCGTTGCCGCGTTCGTACAGGAAAATGCCGAGATCTTCGGCGGTACCGTTGGACATATTGCGCGGCGTGGCCAACTGGCCGGCGAAGCGGAAATCGTAGTCGAACGCTTCGATATTGACCACGGTGGTGAACAACTGGCGCTGGTTGCCCAGCAGGTTCAGGTCGGCGCGCAGCTGTTCGTAGCGGTAGGCCTGGTGGCGCATGACCTGGCGCATCTGGCGTCCGACTTCGCCGATCAGCTCGGCCAGCGGCAGCGCGCCGCCGATCGCCAGCCGCAGCGGCATGGCGTTGGCGACCATGGCCGGCACGCGCCGCATGCGCTCATTGTGGCGCGCCGTCAGCGGCATGCCGAGCACCATGTCGGGATTGCCGGTGACCCGGTACAGATAGGCGGCGATGACGGCGGTCAGCACTTGCGGCAGCGTCGCGCCCAGTTCGCGGCCCAGCGCGGACAGCGCCTCGACCTGGGCCGCCGGCAGGTAGGCGGTCTGGCGCAGCAAGCCGCCGCTGGGCGCGCGCTGGCCGGCCAGGCTGAACGGATCGGGCTTGTCGCTGAAACGCTCGATCCAGTATTGGCGGTCGCGCGCGTTGCGGCCCGAGGCCTGGTAGGCGTTGTCGTCCTCGATCAGCGCGGCCAGCGGCGCCAGCGTGCTGTCGGCGGCGGGGCGTTGTTCGCACAGCGCGGTGTACAGTTCGGCCACGCGGCGCGCCAGCAGGCTGGCGCCGTAACCGTCGAGCGCGATGTGGTGGCAGCGGTGATACCAGGTGTAGTTGTGCGGCCCGGTGCGCAGCAGCGCCGACAGCCACAGCCGGCCGCCGTCGAGTTCCTGGCTGCGCAGGAAGTCGGCTTGCATCCAGGCGTCGGCGGCGCCGTCCGGATCGGCCTCGGCGCTGAAATCGAGATACGGGATCTCGCCGTCATAGGTGTCCGTCAGCCATTGGCGCGGCCCGCTGCCGTCGTCGCCGAAACGCAGGCGCGGCGCCTCGGTTTCGTTGGCGACCGCGCGCAGTGCCGCCAGGAAGCGCTGCGGGTCGATATCGCCGCTGATGTCGAGCGCCTCGGCCAGGTTGAAGTTGGTGTCGGGCGAAGCGAAACGCGCCCCCAGCCACATCGACATTTGGCCCGAGGTCAGCGGCACGGGGGGCAGAGTCTGGTCGTTGGTCGTCATACATTACTCCTTAAAAAATCTGGTCGTCATCTGGCCTGGCCATGCGGCGGCCGATGGAGGCGCGGCGCGCCCCGGTTGGAAAATGGCTGAGTTGTGCAATGGCCGCGCCGATGGCGCCGTCATTGGTGAGTCTTGCCGGCCTGCAGGTGGCCGGACGATCAACGGACAGAATCGGGCTGGAGCAGCTTGGGCTGGCGATGACGGACAGCTCACAGCCGGCGCAAGCATCCGCAGCGTCGTTTGAGCGCGGTGTGTGTGACTAAGTAATTGCCAGTACAGCGGCAGGCAATATCGTGGTGGGCAATCCAGCAGCGCACCGATTATTGCAGTCATCAACCACAATAATGTATTGACGGTTACTTGGCACATCACGCTCACCCAAACGGGAAGGAGACAGCGATTCCTGAAATTACTTTTGGTACAAAAAAGATTGCTTTTGATAAATATAGAGCAAAATTTTTTATGTAGCAAGATTATTTATAAATGCTCAGCTAACTCAACAATGATGAAAATTTTTAGCGTCACGATGTTTTACGGTGGACAGAATAAAATAAAAAAGTCAACAATTAAAGTTTCTGGTGAAAATACTGTGAACTTTCTATTTTTGGATTTAAAAGTTAATATAAGTCATTGATTTATATGAAATTATAATTCGTGATTATTAATGAGTTTTAAGTATGTGTGACTACCATAAACAAACCTTTGAAAATGATGAATTTAATCAAAATCACAAGGTAATGAAGATGTCAATAGCCGCACGTTTGGATAGAATGTGTGTAATTGAAAAAATATCAAATGACACATTCAATCTAACTCATTGATTTTCAAGGGCTAAATAATTGTACGTATTGGATTTTTTGATGATTACTGAAAGTAATCGTTTTCATTCGAGGACATGCGACACTGATGGATGAAAAATATGTGATGGCCGTGGCGAACGTTGCTCGGAAGCTGTTTTGACAGGGGGAAGATGCTGGTGCGAACCAGGCTGTGCGGAGGAGGGGAGAGTGTGGCGGCGTGAGGCAGCGCCGCCGGATGTATTGCTATGGTTATTGCTTGATGGCTAGAACACGCCCGCGCTCGAGACGCTCAAATGGGCCACCTTGTCGCTGGCAAACCACTTCAGCTGACTGGAGCCGATCGCGTAAATGCCATGCGCCACCGTGCTGATCGGGCCGGTCAGCTTCTCGCCCGTGACCAGCGTCACGACCCACGGCGTGGTGCCGCTGGCCATGTTTTCTTGTCCGGCATGAATCAATGCCTGTTGTACGACGTCGCTCATCCTGTTCCTTTGTGAAGTTGTGATGCTGATGTAATCATATTAGCATCCAGCCCGTTTGCGCGGCGCCACGCTGCGCCCTCGACGGCGGCGCCGCCATCGCGCACAATGGCGTTTTCAACCGTATCGAAAGGCAGCCTTGATGAGCATCGAAACCGACCTGGCAAAAATCGCCGAACAGGAAAAACGCCTGCGCTTTGCGCGTCTCGACTACGAGATGCTGTGGCAGTTGGGCGCCGCTATCCGCACGCTGGCGCGCGAGCGCGGCCTGGCGCTGGCGATCGACATCCGCGTCGCCGGCGAGACCATTTTCTATAACGCCATGCCGGGCACCTCGCCGAACAACGCCGACTGGGCGCGCCGCAAGCGCAACACGGTCGACGCCTTGCACACCAGTTCCTATGCGGTGGGCCTGGCCGGGGAACGCGATGGCACCACGCTGGAACAGAAATCCGGCCGCCCGCAGCGCGACTTCGCCACCCACGGCGGCAGCTTCCCGCTGATGGTCGACGGTCTGGGCGCGATCGGCACCGTCACCGTGTCCGGCGCGCCGCAGCGTATCGATCATGCGATCGTGGTCGAGGCGCTGGCCGCGATGATCGGCGTGCCGCTGGCGGAAGTCGCGCTGGATTAAGAGCCTATCCCAGTAGATGAATACGTCCCCTGCTGGCGCCCCTCAGCAACGGGGACTGCGTTGATCGTCGTCGCGTGGCCCGCCACGCGTCCTCCTCACGCCTGGTCCGCGCTGCTGATGCGCGGCCAGCAGAAGACGCTCACTACTGGGATAGGCTCTAAGCGTAGCGAAAATGCCGGGCCGGGCTTGGTCGGATTCGCGTCGCGCCATCCGGCCAGGCCGCGGACCTGGATTGCCTTTCCATGAAAATTGCGTACGACGCGCGCTTTCTTGCCGGACAAAACAAAGACGTCAGTCGAAAAACAGTCTTAAATACACATCCCCCCCGACACCTCAATCCGCTGCGCATTGACCCAGCGCTGATCCTCCGATAGCAGCGACGCAATCATCGCGCCCACATCGTCGGGCACACCGGCGCGTCCCAGCGCCGTCATGCCGGCCACGCGCTGGTTCAGTTCGGGATTGTCGCGCACCATGCCGCCGCTGAAATCGGTCGTGATCGCACCGGGGGCGACGGTGTTGACGGCGATGCCGCGCGCGCCCAGTTCCTTGGCCTGGTAGCGGGTCAGGATTTCGACCGCACCCTTCATCGCCGCATACGCGATGCTGCCGGGAATCACGATGCGGGTCAGGCCGCTGGAAATGTTGACGATGCGGCCGTCATCCTGGATCAGCGGCAGCAGTTTTTGCGTCAGGAAGAACACGCCCTTGACGTGAACCTGGTACAGCGCATCCAGTTCGTCTTCGGTGACATCGGTGAATGGTTTGTGATGCGAAGTGCCGGCATTGTTGACCAGGTAATCGACACCTTGCGCGCCCAGTTCGGCCAGCGCTCGCCGCACTTGTTGCACAAAGCTGTCGAACGAGGCGGATGCGGCGGTGTCCAGCTGGATCGCGACGGCCTTGCGTCCGAGAGCGTGGACGGCGGCGATGACGTGGTCCGCTTCGGCCCGGTTGCTGCAATAGGTGAAGATGCTATCGATGCCGCGTTCGGCGAGATGGAGCAGGGTGTTGCGGCCAAGGCCGCGATTGCCGCCGGTAATGAGCGCGATCTTGCTGCTGTTTTGCATAATGTACTCCGTTTGGGTTTAAGTGCATGCATGATACTGTCGAGAATATTCGGTTTAAATGGCGGAAATTAGCTTATTCCTGCCTATTCCTGTTTTGCGGCCTATAATCTCGATCAATCAAAACAGCCGGAAATCCACCATGCCCGAAGCATTGCTGCACGCCGTTCAGCGCTATACCGATAAGCAGACTGGCGACAGTCCGTTCGCCACCGCGATCAAGGGATTCACCATCCTGCGCTCGGACCATGAAAAACCGCCGAGTCACCTGATCTTCAAGCCGGCGCTGTGCATCGTCGTGCAGGGCGCGAAATGGGCGCTGTTCGGCGACCGGCACGTCGATTACGGTCCAGGCCAGGCGCTGCTGGTCAGCGTCGAAATGCCGGCGTTCGGCCGGGTCGCGCAAGCCAGCGCCGATCGGCCTTACCTGGGTTTGGTCATCGAATTCGACCTGGCCGTGATGCGCGAGGTGATGGAGCAGCTGGATACGCCACCGCAAACGGGCAGCCGCGTCGCCAGCAGTGTGTTCGTTACCGATTTCGACGGGCCGCTGGCCGATTGCGCGCTGCGCATGGTGCGCCTGCTCGATACGCCGCAAGCGATCGGCCTGCTGTATCCGGCCATCATGCGCGAGATGTGTTACTGGCTGCTGAGCGGTCCGCACGGCAGTGAAGTGGCCGGCATGGCGCTGGGCAGCCGTCATGCGCAGCGCATCGTCGGCGCGATCCACGCCTTGCGCGACCGTTACGCGGAAACGGTCAGCATCGAGGAGCTGGCGGTGATAGCGCAGCTGAGTCCGTCGGCGTTTCACCGGCAATTCAAGATGCTGACGTCGATGACGCCGCTGCAATACCAGAAGCAGTTGCGCTTGCTGGAAGCGCGTCGGCTGATGGTGGCCGATGCGGCCAACGTCGAGACGAGCGCATTCCGGGTCGGTTATGAAAGTGCGTCGCAGTTCAGCCGCGAATATGCGCGCATGTTCGGCGCGCCGCCGCGGCGCGATATCGCCGCCCTGAAAACCGGCGGCGCCTCGCTTCACGGCGCCTTGTAACCATCCGTCAAGGTCTTCAAAAATACGATGACGTCGGCGATTTCCTTGTCGTTCAAGGCCGGCGGCTGGCCCGGCTTGCGGTCGAACGGCGCTTCGAGATTGACGTTGGCTTCCAGGCCGGGCGGCAGGTCGTCATATTTATGCACGCTGCCATCGCGGTTCTTCGGATACCATTTTTGCGGCGCGGTGTCGCGCTGCGCGTAAAAGCGCAGCACTTGTTCCAGGCTGGTGAAGCTGCCGTTATGGAAAAACACCTTGCGCAGCGCGACGTTGCGCAGCGACGGCGTCTTGAAGCTGCCGCAGTATTCCTTGTGATCTTTTAAATCGCTGCGGTCCGGGCCGCACAGGCCCATGTCGAAAAATGCCGGGTCGGTATTGGCCGGCAGCTTGCGGTTGCGCGGCACGCCGATGTTGATCAGGCCGTAGTCGGTGAATTGCGGGAACACGCCGCCGGGCGTGATCTGGCTGATGTGGCACGACGCGCAATTGCCCTTGTTTTCATCGTTGAACAGCGCCAGGCCGCGCAATTCCTGCGGATTCAATTGCACCTGCTTGCGCAGGAAGGCGTCGTATTTGCTGGTGTACGGGTAGAAATCGGCCGGGCTTTCCTGGAATACTTCCAGCGACATCAGCGCCCAGCGCAGCGCCTGGCCGGGCTGCTCGAAGATATCGTCGCCGTAGGTCTGGCGGAATTGCGCCGCCAGCGCTCCCTGTCTGAGTTTGGCGACCACCGAGGCGACATCGGGATTGCCCATTTCATGCGGCGACAGCAAGGGCGTCAGCGCCTGTTCGTGGCCGGACTGGGCGCGGCCGTCCCAGTTGCGGCCGCCGGTCGGGCCGGCGTCGACGCTGTCGTCGCCGTCATCGTCGTGAAAATGCTCGGTGAACGGCGGCGCGTTCTGGATATAACGCAGCGAGGGCGCGGCGCGCGTGCCGGCGTCCTTCAATTCGGGACCGCCCAGTTGCACCGCCAGCGCGTTCGGCGGGCCGTAGGCGTGGTCCGGGCTGTGGCAACTGGCGCACGACATCTTGCCAGATACCGACAGGCCGGGCTCGAAAAACATCGCGCGTCCCATCGCCGTCATTTCCGCCACCGACGGCTGGCGTTTTAATGTCGGCGTGTAGGCGGCCGTCAGGTAGGCGGCGGGCGCGCCTTTTTGCGGCGGCTGCGTCTGCGGCTGGCATGCGGCCAGCAAGACGGCGCAGACCAGGCCGGGCAGGGATGGCGTCAGTTTCATGAGCGGCGAAATCGGGAAGGGAGAGAAGTAGGGCTGCCGCGGCATGGCTCGGCTGCTGGCGTTGATTGACGGAACATGGGCGGCCAGCCTAGCAGCCGAGTGTGACAAGACTATGACAAGACCATGACAAGCAGGCGCTGCTCCATTAAAAATTAAATGGAGGCCATCATTTAACAACAGCAATGTATCGGAATGTAACATCGCCGTGATTTCATCAAGTTGAAATATTTGCTCAATAGCATGCTGGGTTTTCCACCCCTAAGGCATGAAGAAACATGAATCCGCACGCAAGATTAGCTTTACGTCCCTTGCCATTGCTGTTGTCGCTGGGCTTGAGCGCCGGCCTGGTGGCATGCGGCAGCAGCGACCACCCGGCGGCGACCAAGGGCCAGGTGATCGGCAGCTATTATGAGAATGCCCAGGTGTGCCTGGAAAGCGCCTCCGCCAAGCTGACCTGCGACAGCAATTCGACCCCGGTCAAGACCGGCGCCGACGGCAGCTTTACGCTCAACGGCCAGGGCGCCGTGCTGGCCGTGGTCGGCACCGATGCGATCCGCCACGATGTGCTGGGCGACGCCGGCGCCAAGGTCACGCAAAAGCTGATGTTGCGCGCGCCGGCCGGCCATGCCAACTTTGTCAGCGCGCTGTCGACCGAGCTGGCCGCGGTCATGGACGGCAACGGCGGCGACTTTGCCGGCGCCAGCAGCAAGCTGGCGGCGCGCATCGGCGTGTCGGAAGCCAGCCTGGCGTCCGACTTCAACAAGGCCAGCGGCGACGATCTGGCCAAGCTGAAAGCGGAAAATGCCAGCGTCACGGCGGTGATCGCCGGCGCCAGCGGACAAGCCGCGCCGGCCGATGCGCTGGCCGCGCTGAACAGCGGCCTGGCGCTGAACAATATCCAGACCATCGTCGTGATCTACGCGGAAAACCGCGGTTTCGACAATTTGTACGGCCTGTTCCCTGGCGCCAACGGCGTGCCGGGCGTGAACCCGACGTCGGCCTCGGCCTATGTGCCGCAAAAAGATATCGACGGCAGCGTCTTGCCAGTCTTGCCGCCGACCTGGGGCGGCATGACGGCGGCCGGCCAGGGCACCGTCATCACCCAGGCCCAATCGGCCAACCTGCCGAACAAGCCATTCCAGATCGATGACGTGAACAGCCCGCTGAACTTGCCGCAATCGGTCATCACGCGCGACCTGGTGCACCGTTTTTATAACAACCAGATGCAGATCAACGGCGGCGCCAACGACAAGTTCGCGGCCTATACCGACGCCGGCGGCCTGACCATGGGCTATTACGACGGCAGCAAGATGCAGCTCTGGAACATCGCCAAGCAATATGCGCTGGCCGACAACCTGTTCATCGGCGCTTTCGGCGGTTCCTTCCTGACCCACCAATACCTGATCTGCGCGTGCGCGCCGACCTATCCGAACGCCGACACATCGGTGGCCAGGAATTCGATCTCGAAGATCGACGTCAACGCCAAGGGTAACTTCGTGCGCCTGACGCCGTCGCCGAGCTCGCCGGCATCGGTGCTGAGCGGTCCGCCGGCCTACGCCAACGATAGCACGCTGACCCCGGCCGACAGCAGCGGCATGTTTTACGCCGTGAACACCATGCAGCCGCCGTTCCAGCCGAGCAGCAACGCCCCGGCCGCCGGCGACGGCAGCAAGCTGTATGCCGACACCAGCAAGGCGACCACCTTGCCGCAGCAGACGCAGACCAATATCGGCGACCTGCTGTCGGCCAAGAACATCGACTGGGCCTGGTATGCCGGCGCATGGAAAGACACCACCGCACTGGCCACCGCCGGCACGCGCAACAACAGCTTCCCCAATCCGCCGAACTTCCAGTTCCATCACCAGCCGTTCAATTATTACGCCGACATGGACCCGGTCAAGGCGCCAGCCTACCGCGCCGCCCACTTGCGCGATTTCGACAGCCAGTTCCTGAGCGACGCCAGCGCCGGCAAGCTGCCAGCGGTGGCGTTCTACAAACCGCAAGGTAATTTGAACCAGCACTCCGGCTACGCCAGCGTGGCCGACGGCGATGCGCATATCGCCAGCGTCATCGCCCAGCTGAAAAAGAGCCCGCAATGGAAGAACATGCTGGTCATCGTCACCTACGATGAAAACGGCGGCTTCTACGACCACGTTGCGCCACCGAAGGGCGACCGCTGGGGCCCGGGCACCCGCGTGCCGGCGATCCTGGTGTCGCCCTACGTGAAAAAGGGCCTGGTCGATCACACGCAATACGACTCCGCGTCGATCCTGCGCGCGATTACCCACCGCTTCTCGCTGCCGGTACTGGACGGCCTGACGCTGCGCGATAAATCGCTGGTCGCCAACGGCGGCAAGCCGATGGGCGACTTCAGCGCGGCGCTGGCGCTGCTGCCGCAAGAGTAAGCCTGATGGTCGGCTTCCACGTCGGCGTCGTCTGAAACGGCGCTGAAGCAGAAAGCAGCACAGCCGCAGTGTCGCGGCGGTGCTGCTTCAGGCAGGCTGAAGAGATGATGCGATGTTTACGCGACGATGCTGTCGTCGTGATCGGTCGAATTGGCCAGCTCCAGCCATTGCTTCAGTTCAGCTTCGACAAAGCGGTTCTTTTCATGGATTTTGGCCACCGTGTCGGTACCCAGCGGCAGGCGCACCGGCGGCTGTTCGCTGTCGGCCAATACCAGCATGGCGCTGGCCAGCTTGGCCGGGTCGCCCAATTGCTTGTGGCTGTAACCGGCCGCGAAGTCGCGCATCGCGCCGACCGTCGCCGCGTAGTCATCGATGCGGGCCCTGGTTTCCAGCAGCGAATTGGCTGCCAGGAAGTCGGTGCGGAAGAAACCCGGTTCGACCACGGTGGCGCGGATGCCGAGCGGCGCCAGTTCGATCGCCAGCGCTTCGGTCAATCCTTCGACCGCGAATTTGCTGGCGCCGTACACGCCCCAGCCGGCATACGAAGCATAACCGCCGATCGACGAGATATTGATGATATGGCCGCTTTTGCGGGTCCGCATGTACGGCGTCACGGCGCGGGTCACATGCAGCAGGCCGAACACATTGGTCTCGAAAATCGCCTTGACTTCGGCGGCGCTCGATTCCTCGACCGCGCCCAGCAAGCCGAAGCCTGCATTGTTCAGCAAGACGTCGATGCGGCCGAAGCGTTCGACGGCCAGCCTGGCGGCGTCCATCGCCGACGCTTCGTCGCTCACGTCCAGTTGCACGGCCAGCAGATTGTCGTGTTGTCCCAGTGCGTCGATCACCTGCCGCGGATGACGCGCGGTGGCGACCACCTGGTCGCCGCGGGCCAGCGCATTCCTGGCGACCAGTAGACCGAAACCGCGCGATGCGCCGGTGATGAACCAAACTTTAGGCGTGCTGTTTTTCATGATGTGTCCTTTGTGGGGTGAAGAGTCAGTGCAACGGAATCCAGTGTAAGAGGAAGCCCGGTGTTACACTAGAGTATGTAAAGCTGTTTGATTTTCATCTTTCAGTTGTGAATACTTGTAAACCGATTTCAATCTGAATATGGATAAAGCCCGTACCGTCAGCCTGTTCATCGCTGTTGTCAGGGCGCGCAGTTTCAGCCGCGCCGCCAGTGAAGCCGGCTTGACGCCGCAAGCCGTCAGCAAGGCGGTGCGCCAGCTGGAAACCTATCTCGGCGTGCGGCTGTTGCACCGGACCACGCGCAGCCTGAGTCCGACCGATGATGGTTTAAGATTGTTCGAGCTGGCCAATCCCGGCCTGCGGCTGCTCGACGAAGCGCTGGACCAGGTGCAGACCAGCCGCCAGGAGGCGGAAGGATTGATCCGCATCGCCGCGCCCAGTTCGATGGCGAACCGGCAACTGGTGCCGCTGATCCGCGATTTCCAGCGCATCTATCCCGGCGCGGTATTCGATGTGCTGCTGGAGGATCATTTCACCGACCTGGTCGAGGCGAAAATCGACATCGGTTTCCGCGCCGGCAATCCGCCCGAGCGCAACCTGGTGGCGCGCAAATTGAGCGACTTGCCGCTGCTGGTATGCGCCGCGCCGGCTTATCTGAAGCAGTTCGGCGCGCCGGCCAATGCCGCCGAACTGACGCTGCACCGCTGCACCGGTTTCCGCCAGCCGAACTCGGGACGGATGGTGCCGTGGGAACTGCATATCGACGGCGGCACGGTGTACCAGGATGTCAGCGCGGTGTGCAGCTTCAATAATGTGGAGGCGGAAGTGGCGGCGGTGCTGGCCGGTGTCGGCATCGGCCAGCTGGCGCTGTACCTGATCGCCGACGAACTGGCGCAGGGCAGGCTGGTCGCTATCCTGCCGCAACTGGCCACCGCCAATGGCGGCCTGTACATGTATTACCCGCAGCGCACCCAGATGCCGCTGCGAGTGCGCAATTTCATCGATTTTGTCAGCCAGGCCGCGCCGGGCGTGTTCCCGCAACTGGACTGAGACAAGCCACTATCCTGCAATAAACGCCAATATTTATTTAATTTGCATGACCGTACAGACATCATGGCAAATAGTAATGATTCTCATTTATAATGTCTATCATGTACGACCTGCGGTGCTGACTGGTCGCCCGCAAAGACAGAGGAGAAACCATGAATAGTCCCGCCGACACCCCGGACCGCATCGCCCAGGAATACGGCATGCTGATCAAGGAATACGGCCGCGTGCAAAGCCGCTGCAGCAGTATGCTGGCGCAGCAGGCCGCCGACATCGCGTCGCTGCAGGCCGACAATATGCGCCTGCGCGCGCAACTCATCGTGCGCGACTCGCAATTGGCGTATGCGCGGCAAGACATGGCGGAGTTGAAGGCGGCGATCCCCGGCTTGCCGGCGCGGCAGACGCTGGCGCGGCGGGTCGAATGGCTGAGCGAGCGGGTGCAGGATTTGATGCGCGAACTGCTGCACCATGAATGGTTCGCCAGGACCTCGGCCGGCGCCGCGTCGCAGCCGGCCGGGGTGCCGGCCGACCTGCGCGAAAAATCCGTGTTGTGCATCGGCCAGGACGAGTCGGGCGCCGGCCTGGCGCAGCAGGCGATCGAAGATGCGGGCGGACGCTTCCTGCACCATGCGGGCGGCCATGGCGGCGACGATGCGGCGCTGGAAGCGAGCCTGGTCGAAGCCGACCTGGTGATTTGCCAGACCGGCTGCGTCAGCCACGATGCGTATTGGCGGGTGCAGGATCATTGCAAACGCACGGGTAAACAGTGCGTGCTGGTGGAGCAGCCGCAGGCGATGCATTTTGTGCGCAGCCTGGACGTGTTTAATACCTCAATCTAACGATTCACACGATAATTTACGAAAATTTATTAATATCAAATTTCCCTGGCTATTGACAATAAACAATTAAATATTGTATAACATCATGAAATGGTGATAAATTTTCAATATCCGCCATTTACGAATCGCTTATCGAAACGATTCGTCTCCACTATAACTCAGACATACCACTTTGGAGTTTTTCCATGACGAAGAAATTCGCATTACCGATTTTTATATCAATGCTTGCATTCATGAGTACAAATGCTTATTCGCAAGAAAATAAAGAGCCGGGATCCGCGCAGCCGGAAAATAAAGTGCAGTTTGCATTAGCAGCCGCTGACGCATCTGGCGATGCAATGCCGGTGAAGCTGAGTGAAGTTTCATTGCCGGCCCTGGAAAGCCAGGGCGTTCTATCCGTCGCCAGCGGCGGCGACTCGCTCGCTCCGAAAGGTCCACAGCTGGCACCGGCCCCAGCTTTGTCGCGCGTTGCTATCTATGCAGTTGGTTCTTCGAATTGCGACTGGGAGTATATGACGATTCTCGGTCAACTTTCGACGACCTGTGATCACGGCGGCCAACTACTCAGGGTAGCGGTACAAGAAATCGGCTATGGCGCCAGTCCCTTTGCCTGGATGAATGGCGGACTCTTGCCACAGTCGGCAAATTATACAAATCAATCAATTTGCATAGTCGGAAACAATTATGTTTGGCCATGTCCTGCTGGATACACGGTAGTCGGATGGATGAAATATTATAATCTTGACGGCCAGCAGAGCGGAAAATTCCAATTCCAGGACACCTCCATCAATGCGCCATTCAATACCTTAAGTACCAGCATCCTCATCAAATAATACGCTTGGAAAAAAGGCCGGAATTTCCGGCCTTTTTCTTTGTGCAGGCGCTTCAGGTCTTTTTTCCGCCCTGGAGACGCATTAATGCATCATACGTCTGCTGCATTGTGTCGGCACTTGCCTTTTCATTTCTGGAAAGCGCTCCCCTTATTCCGTCCTGGATTTTAGCAAGAAAATCCCACGATTGATCAAATGACGCAGGCATATTTCCGTCATAATTTACCTTTGACAACGGCGATGGAATCATGGCCATGAGTGGAGTCGACTCTTCGAATGTCATTTCTCCGTTGCGAATAAGGCTATTCATGGTTTCACGCATGGTTCTCGGCGTCATATTCTTGAAATCATATTTTTCGTTACGATCAGCTGAGGCAGAACTGCCGGATGCCTGTTGACTCTTGCTTAGGGCATCCGCAAATGATGCAGTGTCGCGACCATTTTCTTTTGGCTTGGCAGTTTGTTGAGATTGGTTGATAAAAGGAAAATTATTACCAATATTGATAGACATGAAACCTCCTTGGTTTGGAAATACACCGGCATCGACAAAAATATTTTATTTGCAGCATGGTTCCTCCATTTTACTAAACAGAAGTGTGAACGTGCCTCTACTCATTACTTACACCAAGCTAGTCATAAGTTTCATCTTTGCAAAACTATCGTTGCATATGCGAAATAATTTCACATGACTTGAGTTATATCAATATCCTCGCGGAATCACGTCCTGCAGCGCTGTTTTAGTGTTATCCCACGGCCCGCGCCAGCCTGTCTTTCGGGTTGGGCGACTCGGTCCGGCGGCGCGGCTTTTTGCTCGATCGGCTTGTCCGGGCGTAAAAGAAAAAGCTGTTTTTATGTAAAGTGCTAGACTGCGCGCCTTGGATAACTGTTCCCTGTACACCATGCGCCTGACCACTATCGCCCTGACCGCCATGATCTTCTTTGCGGTCTTGCCCGCGCATGCCGTTCCCATGCCGACCCAGGAGCAGATTCACGCCGCCGTGCAAGCAGCGGTTGTGCAGCTCAGATCGCCGGTGCCCATCGGCGTGAAGGTCACCAGCCTGCTGGGCTGCCAGGAGTCGCAGGAAGTCAAAGGGGAGGTGGTTTGCCTGGTGGGCATGAGCGTCGGCATGCGCGACGGTTTTAAAGTGTTGCCGCTGCGCCTGGAGGGCGCCACCTGGGTGGGCGTCGAGCGCAAGGATGCCAGGTTCGCGGGACCGGCGCCCGCCGAGGCGCAAGCCATGCTGCGCGCCTGGGCCGCGCAGGAAGCGGCCGCCAATCCGGCGGCGGCGCAGGATGCGCAGATGCGGGAAGCGCAGACCACGATACAGGTCACTGCCCTGAATCACTGTGAAATGCAGCGCAAGACGGGCTACCTGGAGTGCGATGCCGTGCTGAGCGTGCCCAGCCGTCCCGACGATATCCAGACCAGGTTCACGTTTGCGCTGGAGGGCGCGGGCTGGCGTTACGTGCTGCGCTAAAGCTCGAATGCAAGACTGCATGTCGCTTTGCCTTGTTTTGACTTAGAACCTGTTTATTATTCTGGTGTCAAACGCTCCATGAGTTGAACGATGGAGCGCTCACGCCATGTCTGGAAAGATGTACCCGAGCGATATCAGCAGGGAACAATTTGAAGCGGTACGTAGCATACTGGAAGGGGCCAGACAGCATAAAACGGCGCCGAGGAAAGTCGATCTCTACGATGTATTTTGTGCGATTCTGTATCTACTGAAGAACGGCTGTACCTGGCGCGGCATACCGGGAAATTTCCCCTTGTGGACGACCGTGTGGTATTACTTTGACCTCTGGAGCCGCACGTCATCGGACGATACACCCAGCCTGCTTG
Organism: Janthinobacterium agaricidamnosum NBRC 102515 = DSM 9628; assembly: GCF_000723165.1. NCBI lineage: Bacteria > Pseudomonadati > Pseudomonadota > Betaproteobacteria > Burkholderiales > Oxalobacteraceae > Janthinobacterium > Janthinobacterium agaricidamnosum. The sequence continues at coordinate 3,326,713 of NZ_HG322949.1, read as the reverse complement.
AGCAGGCTTTAAAAAAATCAGGTGCGGCAAGAGCGGTTATGCCATGGCAGAGCGGCCTCAACGACTTTTTGCATCATCGATGCGCAAAGCGTCAAGAATACGAACAGCGCGCGGCAGAAGGGGGATGACGCAGGCAAAAAAGTATCGGGCATCAAGCGTCATATCGCTGTCGATACTCAGGGATTGCCGCATGCGCTGCATGTCAGCACCGCTGATCTGACTGACCGGGCGGGTGCGCTGGCGATGTTTGCGCGCTATCGGCATGCCCTGCCGTCTGTGCTAAATGTGCTGGCCGACGGCGGTTATACCGGCAAGCCGTTTGCCGATGCCGTCTAGGAGTTGCTGGAGTCATCGGTGGAAATTGCAAAGCGATCGGAGTTGCATACCTTTGCGGCGATGCCGGAGCGCTGGGTTGTCGAGCGCTCATTCGCCTGGCTGGAGAAATGCCGGCGGTTGTGAAAAAACTGTGAGCGCAAACTGGAGACGAGCCGACTATTTGTCGTGCTCGCCTTCTTGTCACTGTTGTTGCATAGACTTTAAACAGCTTCTTAGGGAACCATTGATTTATTCATCGGGTGCAGTTCCTTGCTGCGGGCCGACCTGAGACAATAACGCTACGTTCACGGCCCGCGATTCATCATGCAAAAGAGCTTTTCCGATCTCGGATACGCCGCCAAGAAGAAGCTGACGCGGCGCGACCGCTTCCTGGCGGAAATCGACAGCGTGACACCGTGGGGCAAGCTGCACAAGCTGATTTCGAATGTACGTTGCCCAGCAGTGCTTTGGTTTGTCGGACGAAGGTATCGAAGACGCGGTCTACGACAGCCAATCCATCCGCGTCTTTGTCGGTATCGACCTGGGGCGCGAGTCGGCGCCGGACGCAACGACGTTGCTGAAGTTCCAGCACCTACTGGAAGCAAACGGGCTAATGCGGCGGATCTTCGCCACCGTCAATGGGCACTTGGCCGAAAAAGGTTTGATGATGCGTGAAGGCACCATCGTGGACGCGACGTTGATCACCGCGCCACCGTCCACCAAGAACAAGGATGGCAAGCGAGATCCTGAAATGCACCAATCGAAAAAGGGCAATGACTGGCACTTCGGCATGAAAGTGCACGTTGGCGTCGACGCTTGCTCGGGCTTGGTATACACCGTCATCGGTATGCCCGGCAACGTTGCCGATGTGACGCAAGCACACGCGCTGCTGCACGGCGACGAAATCGCTGCGTTTGGCGATGCCGGTTACCAAGGCGTGGAAAAGCGGCCAGAAAAAATCGGCAAACCGGTCACGTGTTATGTAACCATGAAGCGTTCCAAACGCAAGGAGTTGCCGAAAAAAAACTGGGGCGCCTGACGGAAAAGCTAGAGTATCTGAAAGCGAGCGTGCGGGCGAAAGTCGAGCACCCGTTTCATGTCATCAAGAACGTGTTCCGTCATCGCAAAACCCGCTATCGCGGACTGGCCAAGAACACAGCACAACTGTTTACCTTGTCCGCCTTCGCCAACCTGGTGCTGGCAGGCAGGCGTTTTACGGTCACGGAATCCCGCAGTCTGTCCTGATCGAGGAAAAGCGCGCAGCAAAGTATCAAATCGTCTGCAAAGTCTGTCGTTTGGCTCTCCGCGGGCGGTTGGGCTCCAGATTCATCACTGAAAAGTGAATTGATCAGCGATTCCCTAGTATTGATGGTATTTAGGTGGGAATGGATTTATGCCAGGTTTTCCCTTCATAATCATAAGGTCAATGTTTGATGCTAATATCATTCTCCCCAGAGATAAACGATCCAATCCGGGTTTTCCGGTGGAGCCAGCATAAACTCCAACTAAATTGAGTACTAGACATGATTGGATCCTGGTAAAGTCAAATTTCTCAAAAAAATCTAAATCAATCTTTCCATCTTTTTTGAATTCTTTAATTTTTTCATATTGAGATCTCGATACCGAGGCGCCAGGGGAAATGCGATAGACAGGGGATCCAGACATTCCTGGAGTTCCCGGAGTATCAAGAAGTGTCTGAATTTGACCAAAAACAGGATATGCTGGTTCCGACGCAATCATTGCACGTTTCCAGACAGGAAAAGGCATATCGATACTATGTTCTAATGGGAAGCCAACAATAATTACATCTATTCCTGGCTGAAGTGGATCCGTATCACGTTCTGTAAAGTCTTGTACACAAGGTGCAGTAGCACCATCTGGTAATTCAATTGGTATACCGGCTAAGTCAATGCCTAATTCTAAACCAACCTGACGCCAGATAGGTTTTCCATTTTGATATAAATCGAGCATTACAGGTGGCATAAAAGTACCAGCTGTTGATCCAGGATAAGATACTTCTATTCTGTAAGGACTTTGAGGTATATTTGTAAGTAAAAAACCAGGATCGTCTGGACGGCGACCAGTAAGGACATGCCAATTGGTAATTAACCATGTTCGATTAAGAATGTCCCGATAATGAAATCCCGTTGCCATTCCGCAAGAAAAATCACCGTTTGGAGTAGAACATATTGTTCGAATAAAAATAGAACATAATGATGCGTGGTCGGTGTTTTTAATTATCTGCCGAGAAAATGTCATGATTTAATGATTTTTTTACGTCTATCGAATTATTTTTATTTGGTAATTTTTACGTTTTGATGATTTTTTTATTAATTAAGAATGTGATAAATAATGCAATGTCAGCTGGTGTATTTTTTATTTTATTATTGGTTTGGTGAAAAATAAGGAGGAATTTTATAATAATAAAATATTTAAATTTTATTTCTCTGTGGTATTAATATACCTTATTTTAAGTGCGTGGTCACGTTTTAATATTTAAAGTCTTTTTTAATGTAAGAATTTCTCATATCGACTCACCCTGCATCCTCGGCAGCGCCAGACTCGCCTCCAGTCCGCCGTCCGGATGCTGGCTTAATACCAGCGTGCCGCCGAAGCGTTCGGTGATCGCGGCGACGATCGACAAGCCCAGTCCGCTGCCCTGGCCGCCGCCGTGGCGCCAGAAGCGCTGCGCCGCCAGTTCCAGTTCCCTGGCGCCCATGCCCGGGCCATGGTCGCGCACCACGAATGTGCAGGCATCGCCGCCAGCCTGCAATGTCAGGCTGACGGCCCGATCCGACGGCCCATGGCGCAGCGCGTTGTCGAGCAGGTTGCGCAGCGCGGTCACCGCCAGTGCCTGGGGCAGGGCCAGTGCGGCCGGCGCCGTATCGCCATGCAGCACGATGCGTCCGGCGTCATGGGTGCTGGCGTCGCGTATCGCCAGCCGCGCCACCTGGTCCGCTGCGGCCAGGTTGCCGTCGTCCCAAGAAAACGGTCCTTCGATTTGCGACAGCGTCAGCAACTGGCCCAGCGTGCGCTGCAGCCGGGCCACGCCTTCTTCGGCGTAATCCAGCGCCTGCGCCGCATCGCCGCCGCGGGTGATGCGCATCACTTGCAAGTGGGTCTTGATGGCGGTCAGCGGCGTGCGCAATTCATGCGCGGCGTCGCTGGTGAAGCGGCGTTCGCGCCGGATCGCGACGTTGATGCGCTCCAGCAGCTGGTTCAGGGTAGTCACCAGCGGCAGCAGGTCGCGCGGCATGGCGCCGGCGTCCAGCGGCGTCAAGGCGTCCGGCGCGCGCCGCTCCAGCGCCTGGCGCAGCCGCTCCAGCGGCAGCAAGCCATTCTTGAGGCCGAACCACAGCACGATCAGGCTGCCGATGGTGGCGACGATGAAGGGCACGGCGGCGGCCTTGGCGGTGTTGTACAGCAGTAGTTCGCGTTCGGCCAGCCGGTCGGCGGTGGTCACCCGCAAGCCGTTTTCTTCAAAGGTGTAGCTGCGCCAGCGTTCGCCCCTGATGTCGCGCTCGGAATAACCCGGTTCCAGCGCCGCCACCGCTTCCAGCGGCGCGCCGGGGGTGCGGGCGATCACTTCGCCGCGCATCGAGGTGATCTGGCAATCGATGCTTTTGGCCATGGCCGGCATCCTGGCTGCCGGCGCATGGCCCTGGCCGTCGGAGCTTTGCCACGCGGCGCGATTTTGCGACATCAGGCCGGCCACCATTTGCGCCGACATCGCCAGCCGCTGGTCCAGCGTGCGGTGCACTTCGGCGTCGAGGCTGCGCAGCATCCACAGCGCCACCGCGCCCCACAGCAAGCTCATTGAAATGCCGATCAGCAGCAGCAGCCGCAGGCGCAAGCTCATGGCTGCTCCACGGCGATGCGGTAGCCGAGGCCGCGCACGGTTTCGATCAGCTCGGCGCCCAGCTTGCGCCGCAAGTGGTGGATGTGCACGTTCAAGGCATTGCTTTCGATTTCTTCGCTGAAGTGATACAGCTTATCCTTCAATTGATCGGCGCTGAGGATGCGGCCGCGCGCCTGCAGCAGCGCTTCCAGCAAGCCCAGTTCGCGGCGCGACAGCAGCACCGTCGCGCCATGCAGCCAGGCCTGGCCGCTGGCCGGATCGAGGCGCAGCGGGCCGCGTTCGATGATATCGATGCAGCGCCCGGCGGCGCGGCGCAGCAGCGCATGCAGCCGGGCCACCAGTTCATCCAGGTCGAACGGTTTCAGCAGGTAGTCGTCGGCGCCGGCGCGCAAGCCGGCGACCCGGTTTTCGACCGCGTCGCGCGCGCTCAGGATCAGTACCGGCAACGCCATGCCGGCCGCGCGCCAGCGCTGCAGCAAGACCATGCCGTCTTCGTCCGGCAAGCCCAGGTCGAGTATCAGCACGTCCCAGCGCTGGGTGGCCAGCGCGCTGTCGGCTTGCGAGGCGGTGCGCACGCCATCGGCGGTCAAGCCGTGCGCGCGCAAGCCCGCCAGAATGCCGTGGGCTATCAATTCATCGTCTTCGACCAGCAGTACCCGCATCGATCATGCTCCATGTTCAAATATGTTTGTAATATGCCATGGGCAGATTATGGCACCGGGATTATGGCACCGTTAACACTGCCTTAACCTGCGCCGTCCAGCATGGCGCTGTGTCTTTTTCAAAGGTGTCTATGTTGACCATGCAATTCGGTCCTCTGGTCTTGTCGATCACCCAGATCATGCTGATCGCCGCCATCCTGGCGGCCTACGGCGTGAGCCACTTGGCCGCGCGGCGCCAGAAAGCCGCCAGTCTGGGTAATTTTTTATCGAATATGCTGATCGCCGCCTTTGTCGCGGCACGGCTGGCGTTCGTGCTGACCTGGCATGAGCAATACCTGGCCGCACCCTGGACCATCGTCAATATACGCGATGGCGGCTTTACGCCATGGGCCGGCATCCTGGTCGCGCTGCTGATGGCCGCGTGGCAGGCCCGGCGCCATGCCGGACAGCGCAAGCCGCTGCTGCTGTCGCTCGGCGCCGGCGCGCTGACATGGCTGGTGTTGTTCAACCTCTTGCCGCTGATGAAAAGCGAAGCGGCGACGCTGCCGCCGCTGCCATTGCTGGCGCTCGATGGCAGTGCCCAAGGGCTGGTCAAGCTGGCGAACGGCAAGCCGATGGTGGTCAATCTGTGGGCCACCTGGTGTCCGCCATGCCGGCGCGAGATGCCGGTGCTGTCGGCCGCGCAGCAACGGCAAAGCGGCGTCACCTTCGTGTTCGCCAACCAGGGCGAGGACCCGGGGACGGTGCAGCGCTTCATCGAGGCCAGCCAGCTGGTTTTGTCGAATGTGATGCTCGACCTGGGCGGCGGCCTCGGCAAGGCGGCCCGCTCGCGGGGCTTGCCGACCACCTTGTTCTACGACGCCGGCGGCCATCTGGTCGACGTGCACCTGGGCGAATTGTCATCCGCGTCGCTGGCCGATAAACTGCAAAAAATCCAGGGCTCCGCCCCGTAACCCACAACAGGAATCAATCACGCATGTCCAAATTAACCATCTTGCTGGCGCCGGCCTTGTGCGCGATTTTTGGCAACGCAGTGGCGGCGCCGGCGGGCAACTGGCCGGCGCCGGTCAAGGCGATCGAAGCGCAAGGCGTTGAAATAGTAGGGCGTTTCGATGCGCCGGGCGGCTTGCAGGGCTACGCCGCCATGGTCCAGCAAAGACCGTTGGCGATCTACCTGACCGCCGACGGCAAGCAGGCCATCGTCGGCACCATGATCGACGCCAAGGGCGCCAACCTGAGCGAAGCGCCGTTGCAAAAACTGGTCAGCAAGCCGATGGCGGATAAAACCTGGAGCTTGCTGGAAAAGAGCGCCTGGATCGCCGACGGCAGCAAGGAAGCCAAACAGGTGGTGTACGCGTTCACCGATCCGAACTGCCCTTATTGCAATAAATTCTGGAACAACGCGCGGCCGTGGGTCAAGGCGGGCAAGGTGCAGATACGCCACGTCATGGTCGGCGTCATCCGCGACACCAGCCCCGGCAAGGCAGCCGCGCTGCTGGCGTCGAAAGACCCGCAGGCGGCGCTGGCCCAGCATGAATTGAACAACGCCAGCGGCGGCATCCAGCCGCTCGACAGCATCGCGCCGGCGCAGCGCGCGCAACTGGACGGCAACCAGAAAATCATGCAGCAGCTGGGCTTTTCCGGGACTCCGGCGATCCTCTACAAGGATGCCAGCGGCAATTTGCAGACGCTGCGCGGCGTGCCGCCGCCTGAGGTAATGGAAGCGATGATGGAGCCGAAAAAATAAACCGGCTTCAAGCCCGCTCTTCGGCGACGACGTCGCGTGCGCCTGACGCCGGAGCGCTGTTCCGCATGGCCTGACGACAGGGGCGCCTTATCGATACGCTACGGTTTTGCGGATCGGCCCGCAAACGGGCATACTGATGGTGATGATGACAAGTGGTGGTCCGTGGTCATCCTTTAACCAACAAGGCGCATAACAGTGGCAACAACGGCAGCAAAAATCGAGAAAATACCAGTTAAAAAAATCCGCTGGAAACGCTGGGCGGCCGGCGGCGCCGTTGTGCTGGCCGGCTATTCCGCAGTCGGCTTCTGGCTGCTGCCGCAGCTGGTCAAGAGTCAGCTGCCGAAGTTCGCCAAGACCGAACTGGAACGCCAGGCGAGCATCGCCGAGCTACGTTTCAACCCGTTTAATTTGCGGCTGGAAGCGCGGGATTTCCGGCTGGCCGAAGCCAATGGCGCGCCGCTGTTCTCGGTCGGCACGCTGGCGCTGCAACTGGAATGGCGATCCATCGTGCGGCGCGCATGGAGCTTTGCCGATATCCGCGTCAGCGCGCCCAAGGCCCATCTGGCGATCGCGCCGGACGGTACTTTTAATCTGGCCGAATTCATCGCCACGCTGCAGCGCCGCCCGCATGACGACAAGGATAGCGGCTTGCCGCGGCTGGTGATCGGCCATTTTGCGCTGGAGCAGGGCAAGGTCGACTTGCAAGACCGGCGCGCCGGTTACGCCGACACGTTTACGCCGATCGATTTCACGCTCGACAAGCTGAGCACGCTGCCCGACCAGAATGGCAGCTACACCTTCAGCGCCGATGCGGCGCGCGGCGGCAAGCTGTATTGGCGCGGCACCGCGTCGGTCAATCCGATCCGCGGCAGCGGCGAACTGATCTTGAAGAACGCTTCGCTGCCGGGGCTGGCCGCTTACCTGAAGTCCTATACCAAGGCGGAAGTCAGCGGCGGCCAGCTGTCCGCCACACTGCCTTACCGGTTTTCCTATGCCGACGGCAAGCTGCAAGCCAGCCTGGCCGGCGCCGGTTTGAGCTTGTCCGAACTGGCGCTGGTGCACAAGGATGGCCAAGGTAAGTCAGCCGATCCGTTCGCCACGCTCAAGCTGTTCGAGGTCCGCGACGTGGCCGCCGACCTGGTGCGCCGCCAGGCGACAGTGGGCGGCGTGCGGCTCGACGGCGGCAGCATCCGCATGCGGCGCGACGCCAATGGCGAACTGGACTTGGCCAATTTGATGGCGGCGCCAACGGCTGCCGTCCCTGCCGCCGACGTCAAGCCGGCCGCCGCCGGCAACTGGAAAGTGCAAGTCAGGCAAGTGTCGCTGGACCGGCTGGCCGTGCGCGCCATCGATGAAACGCTGCGTCCGGCGCTGCAGGTCGGCGCCGACGACCTGCACCTGGCGTTGAAGCTGGACGCCGAGCAGGCCGCCGCGGGTCTCAAGTTGACAGTCGCCGACGCCGCTTTTTCGCTGGCCGGCCTGACACTGGAGCGCGCTGGACAAACGCCGTTCAAGCTGGCGCATGCGGGCTTTGACGGCGGCGCAGTCGACCTGGCCGGACGCCGCGCCAGCGTCCAGCGCCTGTATGCCGATGGCGGACAAATCGACCTGGCGCGCGACGCCAGGGGCCGGTTCGCCTTGCTGGACCATTTGCCGAAAGCCGGCCCGGCCAAAGCCAGGGCCGCGCCCGAAGAAACAGTCGCTGCGCCCTGGTCGTTTGCCGCCGCCAGCGTCGAAGTGAACCGGTTCGGCGCCCGTTTCGACGATGCCGCCAGCGGCATCAAGGGCAATCTGCACGACTTCAACTTGAAAGTGGCCGGCGCCGGCAGCGACTTGAAGCAGCCGTTGAAGTTCGACCTTGGCGTCGGCTTGCGCGAAGGCGGCCAATTGGCGGCGCAAGGCAAGGTGGTGCCGGCCACTGGCGCGCTCGATACCGAACTGACCCTGAAACAGCTGGCGCTGGCCCCGGTACAGCCTTTGCTGGCCAACTATTTAAAATTGAAAATCGCCGGCGGCAGCATCTCGGCGCATGGCCGGCTGACCACCGGCAACGGCACGGCGAAAAGCGCCAGGCTGCGTTATGCGGGTGCGCTCGATATCGCCGGGCTGGTCCTGAATGAGCTCAATGGCGAGCGCTTCGCGTCGTGGAAAAGCGTGCGCGCCGATAAATTGCATGTCAGCGTAGCGCCCGACTTGCTGGATATCCCGGAATTGCGCATCGTCGAGCCGAACGCCAAGCTGATGATCGAAAACGACCGCAGCCTGAATGCGCAGCGGCTGCTGGTGCGCCAGCCTGCGCCGGCCGAGGCGGCGCAGCCGGAGTCCAGGGCCGAGCCGCAGGCGGCCGACAGTTCCTTCCCGGTGCGGGTGCGGCGGGTGCGCGTGCAGAACGCCAAGCTCGATTTTTCGGACCTGAGCCTGCGGCCGCAATTCGGCGCCAAGATCTATGAATTGAACGGCGTGGTGACCGGCCTGTCGTCGCAGCGCGATACGCGCAGCCAGATCGAACTCGATGGCCGCATCGATGATTTCGGCATGGCGCGCATCCGTGGCCAGTTGAATCCGTTCGCGCCGAGCGACAATACCGACTTGAACGTGGTGTTCAAGAACGTCGACATGGTGTCGGCGTCGCCGTACAGCATGAAGTTCGCCGGCTACAAGATCGCCGAAGGAAAAATCTCGCTCGACCTGCAATACAAGGTGCGCAACCGCCAGCTCGACGGCAGCAACCAGATCGTGCTCGACAAGCTGACGCTGGGCGAACGCATCGACAGCCCGGATGCGCTGAAACTGCCGCTGGAACTGGCGCTGGCGATATTAAAGGATGCGGATGGCCGCATCGACCTGGGCTTGCCGGTGTCGGGCGACATGAACGATCCGAAGTTCAGCTATGGCGCGGTGATCTGGAAAGCCATCGGCAATGTGCTGACCAGGATCGTCACGTCGCCATTCCGCGCATTGGGCAGCTTGCTGGGCATCAGCGCCGACAAGTTGGAATCGATCGATTTCGACGCCGGCAGCGCCGTGCTGCTGCCGCCGGAACGGGAAAAGCTGAAACAGGTGGCGCAGATCCTCGCCAGGCGCGCGCAACTGAAACTGGCGGTGCCGCAACAGTACAGCGACAGCGACGCCGCAGCGCTGCGCGAAGCGGCGCTGCGGCGCGCGGTCGCCACGCGTGCCGGCATCAAGCTGGAGGCGGGCGAACAACCGGGCCCGTTGAGCCTGGGCGAGCGCAAGGTACGGGGCGCCTTGCGCGAGCTGTACGCCGAACGGTTTGGCGCGGCCGAACTGGATAAACAGAAGACAGCGGCAGAGGCCGCTGCCACCGTACCGGCCGCCGACAGCGCCGCCGGGCAAAAGAAACTGCCGGTCTGGCAGCGGCTCGGCAAGATGATCCAGGGCGAACCGCAGGTGGCCGATGCCGGCGCTTTTTATGGCAAGCTGCGCGAACGGCTGGAGCAAAGCCAGCCGCTGCCGGCCGATGCGCTGAACAAGCTGGGTGCGCAGCGGGCCGGCGCGATCCTCGCCGCGCTGCGGGAAGCCGGCGTCGATCCGGCCAGCACCGGTGCCGGCAAGGCCGAGAAAATCGGCGCCGAGACCGGCAAGCAGGTGCAATTGAAGCTGGGCCTGGCGTCGAAATGAGGTTTTGAGCGTCGGCTGGCGGGCCATAACAAGATGCGGCATCGCCGATATCGCATAAAAAAGAGTCACCGCGTCTAACAAAGCGTTCAGCACAAGGCGTATTGCCGTAGGCAGTACGAATGGTCGACAAGGCAATGTAACGCTGCCATGGATGTTTTGTTGGGCGCGCTAAGGCGCAGAGCAAGGCGAAGTGGATGACAAGCAACGGACGGCAAGACAACAGCACAACAGCGGCGGCCGAGGCGGATCGCCGGCGCACCCTGTGGATTACTTTCCTGGTGGCGGGCGCCTTCTTCATGGAAAACCTTGATGGCACGGTGATCACCACCGCCGTGCCGGATATCGCGCGCTCGTTTGGCGTCGCGCCGCTCGACCTGGGCGTGGGCGTCAGCGTATATCTGCTGACACTGGGCGTCTTCATTCCGATCAGCGGCTGGGTCGCCGGCCGCTACGGCCCGCGCAGGGTGTTCGCGGCGGCGCTGGCCATTTTCACGCTGGCGTCGGTATTATGCGGCCTGGCGCAGGGCTTGACGGAATTTGTCTTGCTGCGTGCGCTGCAAGGCGCCGGCGGCGCGATGATGGTGCCGGTAGGCCGGCTGCTGGTGCTCAGCGATACGCCGAAGGAGCGTTTGATCAGCGTGATCGCGACGCTGACCTGGCCGGCGCTGGTGGCGCCGGTGCTGGGGCCGGCGGTTGGCGGTTTTATCACCAGCTATGCGTCGTGGCGCTGGATTTTCTACCTCAACCTGCCGCTGGGCCTGATTGCGCTGGCGCTGGCCTTGCAACTGATCCCCGAGCGTCCTCCGGCGCCGCGCAAACCGTTCGACTGGCCCGGTTTTGTGCTCGGCGGCGGCGCCATACTCTGCCTGACCTGGGGCGCCGGACAATTGAGCCAGCCCGATGCGCCATGGTGCGGCGCCGGCGGATTTTTCTGCGCCGGCCTGGTCTTGCTGGCAGTCGAAATATGGCATCTGCGCCGCGCCGCGCATCCGCTGCTTGACCTGTCGATGCTGAAGACGCCGACGTTCGCGGTTACCATTTTCGGCGGTTCCCTGTTCCGCATGGGGATCGACGCGGTGCCGTTCCTGCTGCCGCTGATGTTCCAGGTCGGCTTCGGCCTGGACGCTTTCCATGCAGGCCTGCTGGTGATCGCGGTGTTCGGCGGTAACCTGGCGATGAAGCCGGCCACCACCGGCATCTTGCGCCGTTTCGGTTTCAAGCCGGTGCTGCTGGTGAATGGTTTGCTGAATGTCGCCTTGCTGCTGGCCTGTGCGCTGCTGACGCCCGGCACACCGGCGTGGCTGGTCGCGCTGCTGCTGTTCTGCGTCGGCCTGACCCGTTCGATGCAATTCACGGCCTTGAACACGCTGGCCTTTTCCGATATTGCGCAACAGCGCATGGCCGCCGCCAACACCCTGTTCAGTACCATCGTGCAGGTGGCAATGGGGCTGGGCATTGCGCTGGGCGCGGTTGGCGTGCGCTTCGGCCATTGGCTGTCGGGCATGCTCGGACTGGATCGCATGCCGGCGGCCGACTTCCGGCTGGCTTTTTTGCTGGTCGGACTGGTCAGCCTGCTTGGCTTGGGCGATATGCTCAAGCTGGCGCCGCTGGCGGGTAATCATCTGGCGCGACGCCGCTGATGGCGACAAGAAGGACTGTCCGGGCGGTCTCGGGAATTTAAAAAAACGGCGTCAATGGGCCGGCGCCGCCGATGGCGCATGGCGCCGCACGGTCCAGCACACGCCGCCGATCAGCAGCAGCATCGCGGCGATTTCCAGCGCGCCGGGCAGCCGGTGCGCATAGATAAAACCATACAGCAGCGCGAACAGGGTTTCGAATACGATCAGCTGGCCGCCCAGTGTCATCGGCAGGCGGCGCGACGCGGCGTTCCACATGCGGTTGCCGAACCAGGAAGCGAATATCGCCGCCGTCAGGCAGACGCCCCAGAACATCAGCCAGCGCTCGGGCGGCGCCTCGATGCCGGTGCCGCCGACCGAGAACAGCTGCGCCAGCAGCCAGATCGGAATGCTCAGCAAGCCGCTGACGATGCCCCACAAGGTGGCCCAGTCGCTGCTGTTGATGTGGCTCTTCTTCAGGTGGCGCGTGTTGACGACGGCGAAGATGGTCCAGCACAGCAGCGCGCCGAAACCGCAGACGACGCCGGTCGCCACGGTCATCACTGACGCCTGTTCCGCGTCCGCCGCCAGCAGGGTGTCGAGGTTGATGCAGGCGATGCCGGCGATCACCATGGTCAGCGGCCAGGCCAGCCGCGCCAGCGGCACGGCGCCGCTGTCGCGCCGGCCTGCCAGTGTGATCGTCACCGGCAGCACGCCGATGATCAGCGAGGCGGTGGCGACGCCGGCCATTTGCACCGATGCCGACAGCAGCATGTAATACAGCAGGTTGCCGAGCAGCGCCAGTTGCACCAGCAATAGCAGGTCGGTCCGGGTCAGCATCGCCAGCAGGCGGCGCGCGCGCGGCGCGGCGACCAGCAGCGAGACGGCGCCGTACAGTAAAAAACGGCCGCAACTGATCATCAGCGGGCTGAATTCAGGCAGCAGTTTTGGCATCAAGAATACCAGGCCCCAGGCGGCTCCGGCCATGCCCGCATAGGCTATTCCACGTTTCATCGGCGATCTTTATTATGCAAAGAGCATGCAGCTTAGCGTTTGTGCGGCGTGGATGCAAATCCGTGCCGCGCCAGGGGCGGGTTCAGGCCAGGTTCAGCACGTCCAGCTGGCGCCACAGCGCGAACAGGCTGGCGCGCGGCAGGTCCGGAAAAATCAGTCCCGATCCCGGCGCGGCGCGCAATTCGCCGTGGCCGTAGGCCTGCGCCAGGTCGGCCAGCGCATCCATCTGGTCGGCCGTGATGCGCCCGGCTTGCAGCGGGATCGTCACGCCGGCATAGCCATCGATATGATGGGGCTGCGCATGGGCCGCCAGCCAGCGCGCAAAAGCCGGCGTTGCCGGGGCATGGTCCGGGTTGGCGGGAGCGGGCCGGTAAGCGGGCGCCCGGATGTGATGCGCGGGCAGGTCGGCGCCAGCCTGGGCCGGATACAGCTGCGCCGTGGCCAGGTCGGCCAGCATGCGCGGCGTGTCTTCCAGCCGCGGCCAATCGAAGTGCCATTGGTGCTGGCCGGCGAGGCGGGCATAACCCTTGTCCCAGCGCCGCGCCACATAGGCCAGCATGCGCAGCTGCCGGGCCGTCAGCATGCCGTGCGGCAGGGCGACCGCCAGTGTCCATCCATGGCCGGCGCTGGACAAGCCGTTATCGGCCAGCGCCAGGCCGAATTCGGCCGCGCTCGACTGGCCGGCGGCATGGCGCCTGAGCTGCTGCCGGTAGCGTTGCAGGCGCCGTGCGGCGGCCCGCAACTGGCTCTGGTCGTGGACATACATGGATGGGGGCGCGGGAGGCAGGTTGAAAGCGCTTCACTGTAAGCCACGGCGGCCGGCCGCAACAGCAGCAGAAGCTTGTCCGTAAACCGGATCAGGCCAGGCTGGCGACGATGCCGCCGACGGTGGCCAGCGCCGCCTCGACCCGCGCATCCCAGATGTGGCCGTAGTTCAGGCGCAGGCAGTTGCCGAATTCCTTTTGCGATGAAAAGATCGGTCCCGGCGCCACGCTGACGCCCTGGGCCAGCGCCAGTTGATGGACTTTCAGCGCATCTACGCCGTTTGGCAATTCCAGCCACAGGAAATAACCGCCGCGCGGCCGGGTGGCCCGGGTGCCGGCCGGGAAATAGCGTCCAACCGCTTCCATGAACGACGCCTGCTGGCGCGCCAGTGCATGGCGCAGCAGGCGCAGGTGGTGGTCGTAGCCGCCGCTTTCCAGGTACAGCGCCAGCGCGCCCTGGGTCGGCGCGGGCGTATTCAGCGTGGTGGTCAGCTTGTGGCGCGCGACTTGCCGGGCAAAGCGTCCGGCCGCGACCCAGCCGACCCGGTAGCCGGGCGCCAGGCATTTCGAGAACGACGAGCAGTGCATCACCAGGCCCTCGGTGTCGAAGGCCTTGGCCGGCACCGGCCGTTTGCCGCCGAAGTACAGTTCGCCGTACACGTCGTCCTCGATCAGCGGCACGTTGTAGCGCGCCAGCAGCTGCACCAGCGCGCGCTTTTTCTGTTCCGGCATCAGGCTGCCGAGCGGATTCTGGAAATTGGTCATCAGCCAGCACGCCTTCGGCCGGTGCCGCTGCAGCGCCCGTTCGGCGGCGGCCAGGTCGATGCCTTCGCGCGGGTGGGTCGGCACGGCGATCGCCTGCAAGCCGTTGCGTTCGATCGATTGCAGCGCCGCGTAAAAGGTCGGCGCCTCGATCAGCACCGCGTCGCCGGGACGGGTGACCGCCATCAGACACAGGTTCAGCGCTTCCAGCGCACCGTTGGTGATGACGATGTCGTCGGTCTGCACGTGCAGGCCGTCGATCAGGTAGCGCAGCGCGATTTGCCGGCGCAGTCGCGCATTGCCGGGCGTCAGGTCGTCGACGGTGGCCCACGGATCGAGGTTTTGCACGCTGCGCGACATCATCCGCGCCAGTTTCGCCATCGGGAACAGCAGCGGACTGGGGAAGGCCGAGCCGAGCGGCACCACCTCGCGCGTCATCGTCGATTTCAGCACCTCGAACACTTGTTCGCTGACGTCGAGGTCGACCGCATCTTCGTCCGGCAGCGATGGCGCGTCCGGTTCCGGCGGCAGCGGCTGGGCGCTGACCGCGACAAAATAACCGGAACGCTCGCGCGCCTCGATCAAGCCTTGCGCCTCCAGCACGTAATAGGCCTGGAACACCGTCGACGGACTGACATTGCGGCTGGCGCAAGCCTGGCGCACCGACGGCAGCCGGTCGCCCGGACGCAGCACGCCGTCGAGGATGGATTGCGAAATTTCATGGGCCAGCGCCTGATACAGTTTCATCGTGTGTGAGCCTTGCCTTGCCGATAAGCGAGGCTTGCATGGTAATGCATTTATGGCCACGCATGGAAGCGCCGGCCCTGCCAGGTTCAGGCCTGGCGCTGGCGCGCAAACAGATAATCGAGCAGCAGCATCACCAGCATTGATGCGCCGACCAGCGGGAACAGCAGCCCGCCGATGCCCAGCAGCGCAAACACCACCTTGCGCGCGCGCGGCGCGGCCGGCAGCGGCGGCACGCCCAGCGCGCCGGCAGGGCGGCGCTTCCACCACATGATGGCGCCCGATACCGACAGCAGCACGATGGCGAGGCAGGCGGCCAGCATCAGCAGCTGATTGGCCAGCCCGAATTGCTGGCCGAGGTGGACGCTGATGCCCCATTCGATGCCCTTGGCCAGCGGACCGTAATGGGCATAGTCCATGTCCAGCAAGACCTGGCCCGAAAAACGGTCCAGGTGCACCACCCGCTGCCGGTGCACGTCGGCCGGATAGACCGAGCCGGTATACACGCCCATCGCGCCGGACGGCAGGCTGACCGAATACCCCTGGGACAGGCCCAGCTTGCCGAAGATGTCGAGCGCCTGTTGCAGCGTGATGGCCTGGCCATGATGGTGCTCATGTTCGTGCGACATCGGCACCTTGGACTGTTCCATCGACCAGCTGGTCGGCGCCGTATGGTTCAGGTGCTCGCCCGACATCGGCAGGCTGACCTTGACTCCGGCCGGGTAGCCGAAATTGCTGCCGTTGGCCCACTGGTTGACCTTGGCGCCCCACAGCACCGACCACGGCATGCCGGTCACGGCCAGGAACAGCAGCAACGCGCCGGCCAGGATGCCGGTCACCGCGTGCAGGTCGCGCCAGAACACGCGCTGTTTCGGCGCGCCGCGCACCGTCAGCACGCCGCCGCCGGCTTGCCGCGGCCACCACAGGTAAATCCCGCTAAAGAACAGCAGGATGCTCCAGCCGGCGGCGATTTCGATCATGCCGCTGGCGATGGCGCCGAAATACTTCAGGCTGTGCAGTTGACGCACGGTCCACGAAAACCCGCCGTGATAGGGCAAGTCGCCCAGCACGGCGCCGCGCGCCGGATCGACGAACACCAGCAGCTTGTCGCCGCGGGCCGGCTTGATGCTGACCTGGGCCGAACACAGTGGACACGCTGGCGGGGCGTAATTGAAGGCGATGCCGGGATGGGCCGCCAGCGCGCCGGCGACGATGCTGTCGGCCGGCAGGCGCGTGGCTGCGCTGCTGGCCGGAACGGTCTTCAAGTCGCGGTACAGGACGTTGTCGATTTCATTGTGGAACAGGTAGATCGCGCCGGTAACGGCCAGCACTATCATGAAGGGCAAGACCATCAGGCCGGCATAAAAATGCCAGCGCCAGGCCGCGCGGTAAAAATCGATCGGACGGGTAACAAACTTGGGTGGGTTCATGCTGCGCTATCTTGAAATAGGGGGACGGAAGCCGGCACGGCGCAGCCTGTAGCTGCGCCGGTGCGGCCAGATCAAAAAGTAAGGTCAGATAGCGGCAGGCGGCGCGCGGGCCTGGCTGGCGGCCCACACGAACAGGCTTTTGGGCGCCTGTCTCAACAGCGGCGGCAAGTAAGCCAGGCCGACCGTGACCAGCAGCAGTTGCGGCAGCGACAAGGAAGGCGTGACCGGATCGACCCGCGTCACGCACAGCGCGCAATGGTCGGCATGGGGATCGAGCTGGTGGTCGGGCTGGTCGGACGATATCGGCCTGAAGGCTTTGAAACCATCGGCCGAGCAAATTTCAATCAACCCGGCCGGCGATGCCGCGTCGCGCCGCATATGCAGGAAAACCGGGGCGAGCGTATTCACCAGTATCGCCAGGACGAGAAACTGGAGCAGCAGCTTGACAAGTTTGGCCGGTGTGCGCATCGGCCTGCATTGTCCCAAGCTGGCCGCACAGTGTCAATTGTCGATTGATACTGTGCGGCGCGCGGTTAGCGGGAGACTTGCGAAAACAGATAGGTCGGCTTGCCGGACGCGTTTTCAATGCCGTCGAAGCGGAACTGGGCGCCGGGCAGTGTCAGCCATTGCATCTTTTCATCGCCCGCATCCGAGTGGCCGTAATATTGGCGGGCATCGACCCCATATCCCTTGTCCAGCGTGACCTTCATCTTGTAGCCGTGGTCGGAAGGCCGCTCGCCGCCGACGAACAGGAAGCCGTTTTCGCGCGAAGTTTCGCCGTGCACCAGTTCGGATGGATGTGTTGCTCCGCCCGGGAACACCGTCGCGTAGCGTTCCTTGACGACCTTTTCGGGGCTGGCGCGGGTCAGCCCGGCAATAATGCCGGCACATTCGATCAGCTTGTATTTGGCGGCCGGCGCCTGACCCGGTGCGCGCAGCGCATTTTGATAATCGCGATAGGTGTTGTCGACAATTTTCTGGACTGCGCGGTCGCCGTCATCCATATTGCTGGCGATGGCGCGTATTAAGGTTCGGTTCAGAGCCGTATTTTCAAACTCTTGCTTGATCCTGTTATATTGACCGGCGCCTTTTGGCGTCAATCGAGGTTTGCCAGTATGGGGATCGGTGGTCACCATGCCTGGATAATTTTCTTTTATATAGGTGGTGATGTCCTTGGCCGCAGCTCGATGTTCGATCTGTGCGCCGAGATGGCGCAGCCCCCTGGCCAAATCCTCTGCCGGTCCGATAAAGTTGTCGATCCGCTGGCGCAGTTCCTTGCTTTTCTCCGCTTTCTCCGGCTTTCTTCGAGCCAGCGCCTCCAGCACGGAACTCGCTTCCAGCAGCGTCAACAAATCCTTGTGGCTCAGCGCCTGCTTGTTCGCCAGCGGCTGCAATAATTTTTCTGCCTGGACCAGCTCGTCATCGCGCCGGCGGCCAAAACGCGGCTTGGCATACGTGAGGAATGCGTCGAGCGCGTTGTGCAGTTCCGCGCTGACCGGTGTTCTTTCCTGTGCCAGGTTGACGCCGCGCAAGGGGCCGGCAGACGCTGGGTGTGCCGGGCTGTGTCTGGAATGGCTGGCGTGCAGGGCCTTGCGCAGGGATGCGCCGCGCTGGCTATCGTTGCGCATCCTGCCCTGGTCATCCCTTGCAGGCCGCAGCTGCGGCTGCTGAAGGCCAGCGGGCGACTGTGCCTGCTGATAATCATGAGCGGTATAGCTTGTGGCGGGGACATGGTTTGTAGGGATATTGGGGAAATTATTCATCGCTGTTCATCGCTATTTATCATGGAGTTAATGTTAGTGAAAAGTATTTTCAAAAACAGTTTACAAAAAATCATTCGATAGGTACGTGCGTGCCGTCATCCAGTTCCATTCCCGGTGTTGCGCCTGCCGTCGTTGCCAGGCGCTTGCGCGCTTCTGCTATCATCGATTTGAAATGTCCCTCGATCCCCTTTTACCTGTGAGTTTTAGCCAATGAGCCGATTCTGGAGTGCCGCAGTAAAGCAGTTGACCCCGTATGTGCCAGGCGAACAGCCGAAGTTAGCGAACCTGATCAAGCTCAATACCAATGAAAATCCGTTCGGCCCGTCGCCCAAGGTACTCGAGGCGATGCGCGCCGCCACCAGCGATGCGCTGCGGCTGTACCCGGACCCGTCGGCCAGCGCCTTGAAGCGCACGCTGGCCGATTACCACGGTGTCGACAGCACGCAAGTGTTCGTCGGCAACGGCTCCGATGAAGTGCTGGGTTTTGTGTTCATGGCGCTGCTCAAGCATGACAAGCCGCTGCTGTTCCCGGACATCACCTACAGTTTTTATCCGGTGTATTGCAAGCTGTTCGGCATCGATTACCGCACCGTGCCGTTGAACGAGGCGATGGAAATCGACCCGGCCGATTACCGTCCCGGCTGCGGCGCGATCATTTTCCCGAATCCGAACGCGCCGACCGGCATCGGCATGACGCGGAGCAGCATCGAAGCGATGCTGGCCGCGCACCCGGACGCGGTGCTGGTGGTCGACGAGGCGTATATCGATTTCGGCGGCGACAGCGCGATTGCGCTGACGGTGACATACCCGAACCTGCTGGTGGTGCAAACGCTGTCGAAATCGCGTTCGCTGGCCGGCTTGCGGGTCGGTTTCGCGATCGGCCATCCGGACCTGATCGAGGCGCTGGAACGCGTCAAGAACAGTTTTAATTCGTATCCGCTGGATCGTCCGGCGCAGGCCGGCGCGATCGCGTCGTTCGACGATGAGGCGTATTTCCGGCATACCCGCGCAGCTGTCATCGCCTTGCGCGACAGCCTGTCGGCGCAACTGGCGCAACTGGGTTTCAGCGTGCTGCCATCGCAGGCGAACTTCGTGTTCGTGTCGCACCCGGATCACGATGCGGCGCAACTGGCCGCGCGGCTGCGCGAACGGTCGATCCTGGTGCGCCATTTCAATCTGCCGCGCATCGGCCAGTACCTGCGCATCAGCATCGGCAATGGCGATGAATGCGCTGCGCTGGTCACGGCACTGACGGAATTGCTGCATCGGTAAGGTCGTTATTCCAGCCGCGATTTAGTTATTGACAGATCGATCCAGAATAAATACCATCGCTGCATGCGGTAGGAATACCTGCGGGGTGCTGACGCATCCCGCAGGTATTTTAGAGATTGTTTTTTTATCAATTTTGGACTGATCTGTCAATTAAAGGAAATGTCATGAATAACATCACCACATCCAGAGTCGCACTGGTCACCGGCGGTTCGCGCGGCATCGGCGCCGCCATCGTGCAACGGCTGGCCAGCGACGGTATCGCGGTCGCCTTCACTTCTGTATCGCCGGCCGGCACGGCCGAGGACCTGGCCGCAACCATTCGCGCGGCGGGCGGCAAGGCATTGGCGATCAAGGCCGACAGTAGCGACGCCGAGGCCGTCAAGGCGGCGGTGGAACTGACCGTGGCCACGTTCGGCCGGCTCGATATCCTGGTCGGCAATGCCGGCATCGCCGAGCGCGGCACCGTCGACAGCATGCCGCTGGAACTGTTCGACCGCATGTTCGCGGTGAATGTACGCGCTCAATTTGTCGCGGCGCAGGCGGCATCGGTCCACCTGCCGCAGGGCGGGCGCATCGTCATCATCGGCAGCGTGGTCGCCAATCGCACTGGCTTCCCCGGCGTCAGCGCCTATTCGATGACCAAGGGCGCGGTCGCGGCGATGGTGCGCGGCATGGCGATCGACCTGGCGCCGCGCGGCATTACCGTCAACAACGTGCAGCCTGGACCGACCGACACCGACATGAACCCCGGCGACGGCGAATATGCGCCGATGGTGCGCTCGCTGATACCGCTGGGGCGCTTCGGCAAGGCGCAGGAAGTCGCTTCGATGGTGGCTTACCTGGCCGGAGAAGAGGCCGGTTTTGTCACCGGCGCCAGCCTGACCGTCGATGGCGGCTACCTCGCGTAATGGTTTACAATAGCCGCATGGCGAGACCAAGAGAATTCGATCGGACCGAGGTTTTACAAAAAGCCGTCGGCGTATTTTGGGAGAAGGGCTATGCGGCTACTTCGACCGGCGACCTGCTGGGCGCGATGAATATCGGCCGCCAGAGCATGTACGACACCTTCGGCGACAAGCGTGCGCTGTATCTGGAAGCGTTGCAGTATTACATCAGCGACAGCATTGGCGGCCAGTTGCGCAATTTGCAGAGCGGCTTGCCGCTGGAGGCGGTGTCGAACATGCTGCTGGCGTTCACCGCGTGGGATGAGACGCAACGGGGGCTGGGCTGCATGGGCGTCAATGCGCTCGGCGAGTTCGGCTGCAATGACCCGGATATCGCGCAGATCCAGCAGACCGGCACCAGGCTGCTGCTCGACGCGTTGGAAACGAAGCTGGGCGAAGCTGCCGCGCGCGGCGATATCGCGGCCGGCGTCGATATCCGGGCCGCCGCCCGCTTCATTATGTCGACCTTGATCGGCATGAAGATCAGCGCCAGGGGCGGCGCCAGCGACGATGAACTGCGCAGCATCGCCAGGTTCGCCGTCAACAGCCTGAAGGTCGCCTGAGCGGGCTGCCTTCACCCCCTTGATTTAGAGCCTATCCCAGTAGATGAATACGGCCCCTGCTGGCGCCCCTCAGCAGCGGGGACTGCGTTGCTCGTCGTCGCGTGGCCCGCCACGCTTGCTCCTCACGCCTGGTCCGCGCTCCCGATGCGCGGCCAGCAGAAGACGCTCACTACTGGGATAGGCTCTTAATAGACGTCGCGGCGATAGCGGCCGGCCGTCATCAATTCTTCCAGCGCGTCCTTGCCGATCATCTCGG
The DNA here is from genome assembly GCF_000723165.1 of Janthinobacterium agaricidamnosum NBRC 102515 = DSM 9628. Lineage (NCBI taxonomy): Bacteria > Pseudomonadati > Pseudomonadota > Betaproteobacteria > Burkholderiales > Oxalobacteraceae > Janthinobacterium > Janthinobacterium agaricidamnosum. The sequence goes on along the minus strand of NZ_HG322949.1, from coordinate 3,305,360 downwards.
CCAGCGCCGCATCGACGCCGGCCGCCATGCCTTTTAGGCTGCCGCACACGTAGATCAGCGCGCCTTGCGCGAGCCAGCCGCGGATTTCATCGGCCTCGTTACGCACCCGGTCTTGCACGTATTCGCGGCGCACCGGATCGCGCGAGAAGGCGCGGTCCAGGCGGGCCAGCGAACCATCGGCCAGCCAGCCGTCGATTTCTGCGGCGCACAGGCTGTCGTGCTCGCGGTCGCGTTCGCCGAACAGCAGCCAGTTGCGGTGCTGGCCGGCGTCGATGCGGGCGCGCAGGTGCGAGCGCAAGCCGGCCAGGCCGGAGCCGTTGCCGATGAAGATACACGGCGTACTATCCAGTTCGGGCGCAAAGCCCGGATTGGCCATCAGGCGCAATTCCACTTCCATGCCGATCGGCGCGAACTCGGTCAGCCAGCCGGACGCCAGTCCCAGGCCATCGGCATGGCGCTCCTGGCGCACCAGCAATTGCAGTTCGCCGTCTTGCGGCAGCGACGCCAGCGAATAGCTGCGCGGCGCATGCAATACCAGGCTGTCGGCGCAAGCCTGGGCCGATGCGAATCGCTGGTCGGCCGGCGGCAGCGCGCTGTGGTCCAGCGCTTCGGCCAGCGTGCGTTCGCGTCCCTGGTGCCTTACTTGCTCCGTGCCGGACAGGCCGCTGGCTTGCAGGAAGGCGGCCAGCGCCTGCGGCGCATTGCGCGGCAGGATATCGACCAGCGCGCCGGCTTCCCAGGTGGCGCCGCTGTGGTTGACCAGCGCCACTTCATACAGCGGATTGCCCTGGCTGCCGTGGTTCAGCAGCGTGCGGCGGCTCAACCGCCAATGCTCGTAAGCGGCTTCGCGCGGCGCGGCGAATGCCTCGACCGGACTGCCGCCGCTCAAGTCGCACAGCGCGCGCGCCCATGCATCGAGCGCCGCCGCATCGTGGTTGTCGACTTCGATGCTCGGGAACAGGGTGCTGGCGCCCAGGCTGCGCAGGCGCTGGTCGAGTGTGCGGCCGAAACCGCAGAAATTGCTGTAGTGGCGGTCGCCCAGGGCCAGCAAGCCATAGTTCAAGCCGGGCAGGCCGGGTGCGGCGGCATCGCACAGCAGGCGCGCGAAACGCCGCGCGCCATCCGGGGCTTCGCCTTCGCCGAAGCTGCTGGCGACGAACAGCGCGCGGCGGTACTGGCGCAAGTGCTGCGGTTCCAGCCGGTCCAGCGATGACACCACCACCGACAGCCCCGCTTTTTGCAGCGCGCCGGCGCTTTGCAGCGCCAGTTTTTCGGCCTGGCCGGACTGGCTGGCGTACGCCACCAGCGTGACGTCATCGTTGGCGCCGGCGATCGCCTGCGGCAAACCCAGCTTGGCGCGTTCGGCCTGGGCCGCGCGTTTGGCGCGGCGCCGGTTCAGGTACAAGATCCAGCCGGTGATCGCGAAACCGGGCAGCGCCAGGCTGGCCAGCAGCATCATGATGCGGCCCGGCAGGCCGAAGTAGGTGCCCATGTGCAGCGGGTAAATCGAATTGATCAGGCGCGCGCCGACGGACTGCCTGGCGTAGTGGTCGTCTTGCGTGACCTTGCCGTCCAGCGGCATCACCGACAGGCGGTTGCGTGCGCGTTCATGCGGCGAATCCAGGCTCAGCCAGGTGTATTGCACCGCCTGGCCCGGTTTTTCCGGCACGCGCAAGGTAGTGTTGGTCCAGCCCCTGGCCTGCTGCTCGAATACCGACCAGGCCAGCGTCAGGTCGAGCGGCGCCTTGGCCTCTCCTTTGGCTTGGTCCTTTTTTGCGTGCTTATTTGCGTGCGTATCCATCGGTTTCGGCGCTTCGCGTTTCGGCAGGCCGCCCCAGGCGTCGATATTGTCGCGCACCACGTCGTAGCTCCAGTACACGCCGGTGGTGGTGAAGATCACATACAGCACCAGCACCCAGGTGCCGGCCACCGCGTGCAGATTCCACAGGAAGGAGCGGCCGCGCAGGGCCGGGTCGAACGTGAGCCAGCTGCGCCAGTCCAGCGGCCGGCGCGGCCAGCGCAGGTACAGGCCGGACAAGGCCATGCCGAGCAGGCACAGCGCCAGCGCGCCAGCCACCTTGCGGCCGGAATCGCGCGGCAGCAGCAGCCAGCGGTGCAGCGATTCCAGCCATTCGACCGCTTCGCGTCCGACCAGCGGCGGCTGGATCGCGCCGGTGTAGGGCTGGACATACATCGATTCGCCGCGCTTGCCCGCTTCGGCCGGGGCGAAGATCACGCGCACCGCAGCGCCGGGTTCGGACGACAGCGTCATCGACGCGATGCGCCGCTCGCCGTGTTCCGCGCTGACCACCTTGACGATTTGCTGCGGCGTCAAGGCCGGGGCGCCGCTCGGTGTGACATGGCGCACGCCGGGATTGATCAGGTCGAGCGCTTCTTCGCGGAACGTCAGCAAGGCGCCCGTCAGACCGATCACCACCAGCACCGTGCCGGCCGTGATGCCGATAAACCAGTGCAGTTGAAACCATACCTGTTTCCAGCTGGGCAGGGCGGGCAGGCGCCAGGCCGGGGCGGCGGGTTTGGCAACCGGGGCGGCGGGCGGACTGTCTTCGGCCAGCATGGTGCGATGGTTCGGCATGAGTCAACAAGCTTTCAATTCTGTATGAAGCGGCCTTGCCTATACGAAGAGCGCCTGACAAAACATCCATGGCGGCGTTACATTGCCTTGCCATCAACGTTTTGTTAGACGCTCTGTAAGAGATTCAGGCGGAGACCAGAATAATAGCGCAAATGAGAACCATTCGCACTATATGGCGAGCATACTTTCTTGTAACGCTTTGTAGGGCGGCAGGCAGCGGAGATGGCGGGTGGATGCAGCGTCGCCATGCCTGATCAGGCCGCCACGGCGTCAAGCGGACATGACCGGAGTTTTGTGGGTAATAACAGTACGCCACGGCTTTTATAGCCGTTGCAAAATAGCGTCTGCCGGACTTGGTGATGCTGCGTCGCAGCACCGAAAGTCCGGCGGAACAGGCTTGCTTTAGCGTGGCCAGCGGCTCCACATGGCGTGGGCGTCGACATCGGGCGTTTGCGACATCACCACGCGCACCGGTTCAAAGGTGTCGTGCAAGACGACCGGCACCACCACCACCAGCGCCGATACGGCTATCGCGGCCAGCAATTTGAGCGCAAACATGGTTATCTCCTGAAATGCCGGCATCGCCCAGCATACGGGCTGACCGGCCAGTCACCATCCTTGGTATACCCAAGCTTGATATTAGTGCATTTAATTGAAACTTCAACCATGGTCCATGCTGCGCCGCGTCAGGGATGATGGCCGGATCGGCACCGTATGTTGTCAGATAAGCGCTACAATAGGCGACCCTCTTCATTTCAGATCTATTCAATATGACCAGCTCCGCTCCGAATCTGCTTATTAATCCTTCCGCCCATCCATTGAGCGATGCCGAACGCGCGACGCGCATCAACAATCCGGGGTTTGGCCGCGTCTTCACCGACCACATGGTGGTGATTCCTTACCGCGACGGCGCCTGGCAGCAAGGTGAATTGAAGGCTTACGGCCCGCTGAGCCTGGATCCGTCGGCATCGTCGCTGCATTACGGCCAGTCGATTTTCGAAGGCTACAAGGCGTTTGCCCAGCCTGATGGCAGCATCAAGACTTTCCGGCCGGAAGAAAATGCGGCCCGTTTCAACCGCAGCGCGGAACGCCTGGCGATGCCGACGATTCCGGTCGAACTGTTCCTGGCGGCGGGCGATGCATTGATTTCGCAAGACCGCGCCTGGGTGCCGAAAAATACCGGCGAAAGCCTGTACATGCGTCCGTTGATGATCGCCACCGATCCCTTCCTTGGCGTGCGCCCGGCCAACGAATACCTGTTCGTGCTGTTCGCCTCGCCGGCCGGCGCCTACTTCCCGCAAGGCGTGAAGCCTGTGACGGTCTGGCTGAGCGAGGATTTCGTGCGCGCCGCGCCAGGCGGCACCGGTGAGGCCAAGTGCGCCGGCAACTACGCCGCCAGCTTGCTGGCCCAGGCCCAGGCACAGGAAAAAGGTTGCGACCAGGTAGTGTGGCTGGACGCCGTGCACCGCGAGTACATCGAAGAAATGGGCGGCATGAATTTGTTCTTCGTGTACCAGGAGGGCGGCAAGACCACCATCGTCACGCCTGAACTGACCGGCACGCTGCTGCCAGGCATCACCCGCCGCAGCCTGCTGGAAATGGCGCGCGACCTCGGTTACGCCACCGCCGAGCGCAAGCTGAGCGTGCAGCAATGGCGCGACGACATCGCCGCCGGCCGCATGACCGAAGTGTTCGCCTGCGGCACGGCCGCCGTCATCACGCCGGTCGGCAAGGCGAAGGCCAACGGTTTCGAGATGGAAATCAACGACAACCAGAACGGCGCGGTGACGCTGGCCTTGCGTGAAGCCTTGCTGGCCTTGCAGCACGGCACGGCTGAAGATACGCACGGCTGGATGCATCAAGTCTGCTGATTCCCGGCCGGCGGATCTGATCAGCGATGGTCGGCCGAGGCGTCTTTGACAGCATCATTGCATGTTGCTGAGGACGCCTTTTGCCAAGTTAGGCATGATAGGCGACGTTGGGCAGTCTGCCATACAGCCATCGTCCCATCCATTGATTGAGCGCTCGCGACGTGAACAGAGTATTGTGCACCGCGTCGTGCAGCAGAATGCCCAGCCCCAGTGCTCTTCCCGCCAGCAGCGCCGCTGGCAGCCAACAGGTCAAGCACCAGATCCGGTGCGTTAGGCGGGTTGACGGGAGTATTGCAAATGATTTTCATGGTTGCTGGCGTATATTTTTTGCTAGTCCGCCGGCCGCCGCACGGATGTATCGCCGCTCAACGCAAACGGCACGGCCCTGGCCCAGCGGTTGGAGGACAGCGAAAACGTCAGCGCACGGACCTGGTGGTACCAGCCGGCAGGCACGTACAGCAAGTCGCCGGGCTGGACGATGCATTCGATCATGGTTGCCTGGCGTGCCAGCGGAAATTGTTCGAAATCCGGCGCTTCCGGATTGAACGGGGAGCCGAACAGGATCGCATTCGCCTCGCTCGGGTAGAGGAATTCGTCGTGGTGCGGCGGCGCCAGGAAAATACGCTTGCTGCCCCATATCTGCGCAAAAATATTATCGTCATAGTCGCAATGCAGCGGCGTCACCGTTCCGGCCGGACCGATCCAGAAGCGCGGCGGCCCCATCTTGTCGAAATACGCGGGCCAATGACACAGGCTGTTCAATTCGCGCAATTCCAGGTTGCCCAGGTACGGCGGCAGTGCGTGCGTGCCGGCGGCGACCAGTTCAAGATACTCCAGCATCGACATATCCCGCATCGCCCGGTCCGGCGCGAACGCCGTGTTGATATAGTCGCCGACCCGCGCGCGCACCGGCACGTCGCCTAAGCGGTCGCGCAAGATTTGCGGGGGCAGGGCGGACAGGGGCCAGCGGTCGACCAGCCCGGTGATCAGGAATGGCAAGCCTTTTTCGGCGCGCGTCCGGAACGCCGCGGTATCGAGCGGTGCGATGCGCGGCACTGCCGACATGGCCGGCAAGCCGCGCGCGGCGCGCTTGATCGCCAGCCGCATTGCCTGTATCGATGCGACGCCGCGCACCAGCGCATCCTTGTGTTCGCGGGCCTGCTTTTGAGCGATGGCGTCTTCGGGCGACGCGTTGCCCGGTACTTGCCGACGCGGCGGCAATCGTGGCGATAGCGGCGCTGGCGATGGTTCTTGATGAGGGGACACTGAATTCTTCTCTGTTGACATGGATCGTTACTATTTTCTTGTTGCTGGCCTTCAAGCGGCACGAAAAAGCAGCTAGCTTACCATTTTGTCGAGGCAGAAAAATAATGGGAAGTCAGTGCAACGATTGACCTAACTCCACAGCACATCCGTGGCTTTCCATTTTATGTCGGGCCTGGTATTGCGCGTTTCAGCGGATCTTCGATTTTCGACTCCATTGTCCTGTTGCTTTGCGTGGGGCCAGGGGGCAGATTCCATAGTTCGCCAGGCCCAAACACCAAGTCGTTGAGCAAATGCATTTGTACGTAAGATGAGCCTTCCGTTCCCGCCGAGGCTCGGATGGCCTTCATCAAGCGTCCGTCCGAAGGCGATGAGCCGGGGGGGGCGGACAGTATTGACAGCGGCTGGGCTTTTACGTGGGTACCTTCGATGCTTGGAACAGAGCCCGAGAGATCAGTTGGCTTCATCAGGGTGACATGGTGTGGAGCGCCCTTAACCTTGCTCAAGACGTTGGCGATTTTTTTGAGCACCAGGTGAAAGGCGTTCATATTGGTCTTGGAGCGCGAAGCAGTGATGTTGAGCGCTTTGTTGCCTGCGATTTTGTATAACGCCGTCTGGGCGCTGATCTTCAATCCAGTGAGCGTTGATACGGTGGTAGCGCTAAGTATGGCTGGTGCGCCACGCCGCCACCTTGGGCTTCGTGCCGCTTTGGCATGGTCTGCGTCTGGTCGCCGCCGACGCTTCGTCGCTGCGCTTTGGCCATCGCTCCAGTCATGTGCCGTGCGCTACCTGAAACGAACAAATCGCCTTTGGGCTGTACCTGCCAGGCGCGCAACTGATGCTCGCCGCTTTGCTGCATAGCGTTTGTGAGAACGAACGGCAGATGTTGTTCGAGCACCTCGACCTGATCAGCTCCGGTGCCCTATTACTGAAGGATAGGGGCTACCTATGCCAATGGCTGGTCGCTTTGCTCAACCAACGGCGCATCGGCTTTGTCCGCCCGTCGAGAAGGCAACGCCGGATTTCTTGCGTGCGTGACCTCCTGCGTTCGGGCCTGCAAAAACAAAGTACTACCCTTTTCGCACCCGACAAAGTCGATGCACGGGAGTACGAATGTCCCGCCGAAGCGTAGACCGTGCGCTTGGTATGCCATGTCGCCCCCAACGGGAAAGTGTGCGTCCTGATGACAAACCGGCTCGATTGCCACTGCTTCCCAGCGATCGATTTCGGTGACCCTTACCATCCGCGTTAGCGCATCGAGGAGACCTTCAAACGTCTAAAGCATCGCCTCAATCTGGATACGACTGGCTGGCCCATCACCTGTTTGAAACGCTCGATGAGATTCAGGATTTTGCAACCCGCTGGCTGTGGACTTACAATCACGACCGGCCCAGCATGGCACTTGGCGGCATCACACCAAAACAGAAGCTTGCCCTTGTCGCTTAACCTCTACTTTTAGCACGATTTAAAAATGGGGAGATTACCCAACAATTTCCCCGACGGCTCATGCTCTGTCGTATCCGATAGCGCCACAAGCGCTGACGGAATTTTCGGCTGGCGTACAATGTGTTGGATTCGTGAAATGACAATTAGTGCCCGATGGACACCTTGAAAGGGGTGGCTCTAAGCGCGATTGCGGTCGATGCGAATGGGCTGGGCAACGTTCAAACATCAATCGCCTTGCCCGACTGCATGCGCTTGCGTAACTCGAATTTCTGGATCTTGCCGGTCGAGGTGCGCGGCAGCGGGCCGAAATGGACCGCTTTCGGCACCTTGAAACCGGCCAGGCTGGTCTTGCAGAAGGCGATCAGTTCCGCTTCCGTCACCTTGCCGCCTTCGCGCAATTCGACGAAGGCGCACGGCGTTTCACCCCATTTTTCATCCGGCTGGGCGATCACCGCCGCCGCCAGCACGTCCGGGTGATGGTACAAGGCATCCTCGACTTCGACGCTGGAGATGTTTTCGCCGCCGGAAATGATGATGTCCTTGCTGCGGTCCTTCAATTTGATATAGCCGTCCGGGTAGATCACGCCCAGGTCGCCGGTATGGAACCAGCCGCCGGCGAACGCTTCCCGGGTCGCCTTGTCGTTCTTCAGGTAGCCTTTCATGCAGATATTTCCGCGAAACATGATCTCGCCGACTTCCTGGCCATCGGCGGCCACCGGCCGCAGGGTGGCGGGATCGAGCACGCTGATCGCGCCTTGCAGGTGGTAACGCACGCCCTGGCGCGATTTGCGCTGCGCCCGTTCTTCTTGCGACAGGCCGGCCCACTCGTCCTGTTCGGCGCAAATCGAGGCCGGGCCATACACTTCGGTCAAGCCGTAGGCGTGGATCAGGTCGAAACCCATCGCTTCGATCCTGGCCAGCATCGCGGCGGGCGGCGGGGCGCCGGCCACCATGCCGCGCACCGGACCGACGATGCCTTCGCGCCAGCTGGCCGGCGCATTCGCCAGCGCCGCGTGGACGATCGGCGCGGCGCAATAATGGCTGACCCGGTGTTCGCGGATCAGGTCGAATACCACCTTCGGATCGAATTTGCGCAGGCACACGTTGATACCGGCGCGCGCGGCGACGGTCCATGGGAAGCACCAGCCATTGCAGTGAAACATCGGCAAGGTCCACAGGTAGACCGCGTGTTTCGGCATGTCCCATTCGAGGATGTTGGACAGCGCGTTGAGCGCCGCGCCGCGATGATGGTAGACCACGCCTTTCGGATCGCCGGTGGTGCCGGAAGTGTAGTTCAGCGCGATCGCATCCCATTCGTCGTCGGGCGGCTGCCATGCAAAATCCGCATCGCCGGCCGCCAGCAGGCTTTCATAGTCGGTCAGGCCGAACGGCTGCACGTCGGCCGGGCCGAGCAGGTCGTTGACCTGGATGATGATCAGTTCGGGAATCTGCTGGCCCAGCTGGCGCGCGGCATCGGCGAATTCGGTATCGGCCAGCAAAACCTTGGCCTGGCCGTGGCGCAGCATGAAGGCCAGCGATGCGATGTCGAGGCGGATATTGAGCGCGTTCAGCACCGCGCCGGCCATCGGCACGCCGAAGCTCGCTTCGACCATCGCCGGCGTGTTCGGCAGCATCACGGCGACGGTGTCGCCCTTGCCGACGCCAAGCTTGCTCAAGGCGCTGGCCAGGCGCCGGGTGCGCGCATAGGTTGTCGCCCAGCTCTGGCGCAGCGTGCCGTGCACCACGGCGTGGCGTTCGCCATAGACTTCGGCGGCGCGGACGATGTAGTCGAGCGGGCTGAGGGCGGCGTAGTTGGCGCGGTTCTTGTCCAGTCCAGTGTTGAAATCGGTCGTCATGCCGGGTCTCCTGGTGAAGTGATCGTGCTCCCGTGTCTCCGGGCCGTTGTCCGATAGCCTATCATGGCCCGGGCTGGATAGTCCCGATTGAGGTTTGATCGCGTTTGAGCTGCCGCAGACCGTATCAAAGTACCGGCGGGGCAGGGCGCCGCCATGGACATTTTGTCACGCATATTGCAACGTTCTTCAACGTTATAATAGGCCCATGTTCAGATAGTCTTGTCCGCGCCTGTGCATCTTCCTGTACCTGGCGCGGCTGCTTCCTTATCAGGAGTTGATCGCCATGCATCGCCGTTCTTTCATCCTCAGCGCCGCTGGAGGATTGCTGCCGCTCGCCGGCTGCGACAGCCAGCCGCCGCATTACACCGCCATCGATATCACCGGCGCCGCCTACGGTCCCGATTTTCACTTGGAAGGCCCGGCCGGGCGCCGCTATTCGCTGGCCGATTTCCGCGGCCAGTACGTGATGCTGTTTTTCGGCTTTACGCAATGTCCGGACGTGTGTCCGACGGCGCTGTCGCGCGCGGTTGAAATCCGCCGCAAGCTCGGTGCCGACGGCGCCCGCGTCAAGGTGGTGTTTGTCAGCGTCGATCCGGAACGCGACACGCCGGCCTTGCTGGCCGAGTACATGGCCGCGTTCGACCCGGACTTCCTCGGCCTGCATGGCGACCTGGCGCAAACCGCCAGGGCGGCCGCCGACTTCAAGATCTTTTACAAGAAAGTCCCCAGCGGCAGTTCCTACACCATGGACCATACCGCGATCACCTATGTCTTCGATGACAAGGGCAAGATCCGGCTGGCCATGAAACACGAGGAAACCGCCGACGAGTGCGCGGCCGACCTGCGCTCGCTGATGTATTCCCGATCGAGTTCCATTTTGAATTTTTTCAAAGGCTGACCCCATGACTTATCTGAACCGCTTGCTGGCCGTGACCCTGGCTACCTTATCCTTGTCGGCGCTGGCCGCGCCGCAAGTCACCGTCGGCGAGGCCTGGGTGCGCGGCACCGTGGCGGCGCAAAAAGCCACCGGCGCCTTCATGCAACTGACGTCGCTGCGAAATGCGCGGCTGGTCGAGGCCCGTTCGCCGGTGGCCGGCGTGGTGGAGATTCACCAGATGGAAATGTCGGGCGATACGATGGTGATGCGCCAGGTCGCGGGGCTGGACCTGCCGGCCGGGAAGATGGTCGAATTGAAGCCGGGCGGCTTCCACATCATGCTGCTGGAATTGAAAGGGCAGGTCAAGGCTGGCGACAAGGTGCCGCTGACGCTGGTCGTCGAAGGAAGCGATAAGAAACGTGAAACGATAGAAGTGAATGCGATCGCGCGGCCATTGTCATCGGCCGGCGCGATGCATCACTGACAAGCGCATCAGCCGCGGTACAGGGAATTGCTGGAGATGTAGGCGGTAACGCCATCGACGTTGATGCTGTTTGGCGCGAGCAGCGACAGTTTGACGTTGAAGGCGTCGTGGTAGGTGTCGAAACGCCACACGAAGCTTTTGCCGTTGACATTGAACTTGACGGTTTCGCCATCGGTGACGTTGACCGATTTGGTGTTCGCGTCGATGGTGATTTCCCGTGCCGGGGTGTCTGGCGCCACCAGGCTGCCGAAGTCGGCGGCTGTGCCGTTCGGCACGTACGCCTGGGCGGCTGGCAGCAGCATGGTCGAGGACAGGATGGCGATGGCGGCTGCACCGGCGAAGTTTTTGAACGTAAACATGATGAATTTCCTTTTAAGGTCAAGAGTGGAATCGGCGTAATCTGCGTCGATGGAAAACAGTATGGCCATCGCGCGCTGACAGGATCATGACGTCGTCATGACAAAAAAATGACAGTTTGCTGAAGAGAGGAGAAAGGGCGGGCGTTTCGGAACGACTGACAAGACGTTCAGGGCAAGGCGATGCAACGCCGCCATGGACGTCTTGTCAGGTGCGCTTAACCGCGGTAGAGAGGATTGCTGTCGATATAGGCGGTCACTCGCTTGACATCGATGCCGGCCGGCGCGATGCGCGACAGTTTGACGTTGCCGGCTTCGCTGAAGGTTGCGAAGTGCCACACAAAGCTTTTGCCGTTGACGTTGAACTTGACGGTTTCGCCATCCTCGACGTTGACCGACCTGGTTTGCGCATCGATAGTCACTTCGCGCGCCGGCGTGTCCGGCGCTACCTGCATGCCGTAATCGGCGCCGCCGCCGGTAGGCGCGGCCGCCTGTGCGGCGGGCAGCAGCATGCTTGAAGACAGCGCGGCGATGGCCGCCGCGCCGGCCAGGTGTTTCAATCTGATCATGATGATCTTCCTTGTAATGAAAAATGACAGCGATGTTCATCGCGATCGGTGGTCTGTAGTATGACCAGCGACATCGGCGCATTCATTAAGCTTTGATGAAATTTTCATTAAACATCGGGAAGCCGCGCAGTCAGGGGCGTGGTTGATGCGGCAACATGGCCGAACGATCAACACGCAAGCGTAGCGATGCTGCGGAAGGGAATATCGAGGGGGAACAGGGAGGCTGCCTGCCGCGTCAGAACGGCAGGCGCCGCTGGTGTTTAACCACGGTACAGCGGGTTGGCGGCGATATAGGCGACGATACCGTCGACCTTGATGCCGGCCGGCGCGATCAGCGACAGGTCGACGTCGAGCGCGTCGTGGAAAGTCTCGAAATGCCACACGAAGCTCTTGCCGCCGACGTTGAACTTGACGGTTTCGCCGTCCTTGACGTTGACCGACCTGGTTTGCGCATCGATCGTGATCTGGCGCGCAGGCGTGCTGTCGGACACCAGGCTGCCAAAGTCGGCGGCGGTGCCGGTCGGGCCGGCGGCTTGCGCACCGGGCAGCAGCATGGCCGAGGACAGGAGGGCAGCGGCGGCTGCGATGGAGAGGCGTGTGAACATGATGGGCTTTCTATAGAGTTGAAGTTGCTTGCTGATTGTCGTGCTGCTTTCGGTGGAAGGAATCACGACCATCGGGCCCCGGCAAGAAGTTGATAAACATGCTTGCCAGCTTCGCAACGCGGCTGTGCAAGCGGATTTTATCGTCCGATTACACAGCTTGATTTTACTCCGTAGATTTATAAATTGCTTGCTAGTGTTGCTTTTTGAGGGTTTGCCGCTTGCCCGTCTTGCATCACCAGGATGCGGTCGGCGGCGCCGGGCGCATCGCTGCGCGCCGGCGCGCGCACCGGTCCGATCATGGTGCCGTTCGCCATGCCCTTGCCATCGGTACGGAAGCTGCCGACCGGCGCCGCCTGGCTGCTTTGATAAACGTTATAGATCGTGTCAGGTTTTAATTTATACAAGGACACTTCCATCGCATCGACCACGCCCAGGCTGCGCACCACGATAAAGCCCGTGCCGGCGCCGGCGCCGACCGGCTGCAGGCGGATATTGTGCGGGTCCTGGTTCACGCGCGGCAGCAGGTTCGGATGGTCGTCGCCGGACGCCGCCACGTGCGACAAATACACCAGCGCCTGCGGCGCCTGGCCGCCCGGCATGTGTCCGACCACCTGGCTGGCGGCCGGGTCGATCACATCGACGCCGTCGCCGTTTTCCAGCCCCACGTAGACCCGGCTGCTGTCGTCGGCAGTCCAGACGCCGTGCGGCAGCGCGCCGGTCGGGATGGTGGCCAGCAGCCTGGCTTCCTTGCCGGTGCTGTAGACCTTGACCACGTTTTCGCCGCCGATGCTGACAAACGCATGCACCTGGCCGGCCACGGTGGCGAACGCCAGGTGGTTGGTGATCAGGCCGGTGTCGATCACGCCGCTCACTTCCAGCGTGCGGGTATCGATGCGCGTGACCTTGCCGACGTCCTTGTGGGTCATCCATATTTCGCTGAAGTCCGGCGTGAATTGCAGGAACGGCGAGAACGGGCTGACCACGCCGATGCGCTTGATGATTTGATGCGACTTGACGTCGATGACGTCGACCGTCGGCGTGAAGCTCGACACCACGAACGCCAGCTTGCCGTCCGGGTGGAATTGCACCATGCCGGGACCGAGGTCGGTCTGGATGCGGCGGGTTTCCTTGAACGTCGCGGGATCGATCACCGAGATATAGTCTTCGCCGCGCACCACCACCCAGACTTCCTTGCCGTCGGCGCTGAAAAAGCCTTCGTGCGGCGAGCGGCCGATATAGGTCTTGCCCTTGACCTGGTTGGTCGCGGTGTCGATGAAGGTGACCGAGTTGGAACCGTTGGAAATGGCGATCAGCGTCTTGTGGTCGGGCGAAAATCCCAGGCCATGGACATTGATTTCACCGCGGTACAGCGGCGACAGCACGTCCGGCCGCACGTTGCCCAGCTTGATCTGCCCCAGCAGCGTATTGTCGGCGGGGTTGAACACCGAGACGGTGTTGCTATTCTGGTCGGCGGTATACACCCGGTCTTGCGCCGATGGCGCGGCCCAGGCCGGCGACAGCAGCAGGGCGCCGGCGGCCAGGCCCGCGCTGGTGATGAAGGTCTTCATGCTGGATGCTCTCTTGAATGGTTTATCTGCGTTCATGGGTGGCGCTTCAGCCAGGCTTGCATCACCTGGATCTCGGTTTGCTGTTCGGCGATGATGCCCAGCGCCAGGTTGCGGATTTCCGGGTCCCCGGTGGTCAGCAGCACCGCCCTGGCCATGTCGACCGCGCCCTGGTGGTGCGGCATCATCATCGTGACGAAATCATGTTCGCTGACGCCGTTCATCGGCGCCTGCTTCATGCCGTAATCCATCACGGCCATGGCGTCGTCCATCAATGCGGCGAACGGCCTGGCGCTGCTGGCGATGAATACCGGCGGCGCCGTTCCGGCTGGCGCCGCCGTGCCGTGATGGTGCTGTTCCTGGGCGCCGGCGGTCGCCGCGCCCAGGGTCAGCAGCAGGCACAGGCCGATTTTTGGCAGGGGGGAGGTGCGCATGGCGTTTCCTTGGGCAGGATGCGGTTAGTTGGCGTACAGCGGATTGGCGGCGACATAGACGGTGACCTTGCCGCTGGCCGCGCCGGCCGGGGCGATTTGCGCCAGGTCGAACGACGCTTCGCGGCGCAGCGTGGCGAAGTGGTAAGTGAAACTGCCGCCGTTGAGCTTGAATTCCACGGTTTCGCCATTGCTGACGTTGACCGATGCGGTATCCGGGGTGATGCTGACCTGGCGCTGTGCGGCGCTGGCCGGCGCGGCGCTGCCATATGGCGCATCGTGGACGGTATTGGTTTGCGCGCTGGCGGCGAAGCTGGCGGGCAGGGCGGCGCACAGGATGGCGGCGCGGAACGATTTACGCATGATGTGTTTTCCTTTAGTGTGGTTGATGTGTACGATTTGGCGATCGATGGCGTGCAGTATGGCTGGAGCCGGCTGACGGGAACATGACTCGCGTATTACACATTTGTAATCCCCGCCGCGTCGTAAACACCGACAATACGGACTCGGGAAAGGTAAAAATCATGAAAATACTGGTGGTGGAGGACGAGCCCAAGGCCGGCGACTATCTGCTCAAGGGGCTGCAGGAATCCGGTTATGTGGCCGACCTGGCCCGTAACGGCGCCGATGGCCTGAACCTGGCGCTGGAACAGGAATACGATTTGATCGTGCTCGACGTGATGCTGCCGCAAATGGATGGCTGGTCGGTGCTGGCCGGGCTGCGCGAGCGCAAGGATACGCCGGTGCTGTTCCTGACCGCGCGCGACGATGTCAGCGACCGCGTCAAGGGACTGGAACTGGGCGCCGACGATTACCTGGTCAAGCCGTTCGACTTCACCGAATTGCTGGCGCGGGTCAAGACCCTGTTGCGGCGCGGCCCGGTGCGCGAGGCCGAACTGTACCGCGTGGCCGACCTGGAAATCGACGTGCTGCGGCGCCGCGTGACGCGCCAGGCGACGCGCATCGAACTGACCGCCAAGGAATTCGCCTTGCTGCATCTGCTGGTCAAGCGCCAGGGCGAAGTGCTGTCGCGCACCCGGATCGCGTCGATGGTGTGGGACATGAACTTCGATTCCGACACCAACGTCGTCGATGTCGCGATCCGCCGCCTGCGCGCCAAGATCGACGATCCCTACACCTGCAAGCTGATCCACACGGTGCGCGGTTCCGGCTACCTGCTGGAAGAGAAAAGCTGATGCATTGGTCGCATCGTCGACGCCGCCCGCTGTCGATCACCTTGCGCCTGGCGCTGTTGTTCGCCTCGATCGCGGTGCTGACCTTCGTGGCGGTGGGCGCCTATCTTTACCAGACGCTGGCCAGCCAGATGTCGTACCGCGACGACCTGGAATTGATCGGCAAGGTGACCCAGATCCGCCATGTGCTGGGCGAATTGCCATCGTTGCAGGCGGTCGGGCAAGGGCCGCGCGCGCTGCTCGACACGCTGTTCGGGCAAGACGATTTCGTGCTGAGGGTCAGCGCGCCGGACGGCGCGCCATTGCTGCAGACCGCGCCGGCGTCGCGTCCGCTGCCGGCCGGCGACAGCGTGCCGGCCCGGCGCAAGCCGACCGTCGCCGACGTGCGCGACTGGACCCCGGCGGCCGGCAGCGGGCGCATGCTCAGCGCCGACGGCCTGGTCGGCACCCATCACGGCGCGGCGGGCCAGCCGGTGCGCATCACGCTGGCGCGCGAACGCTCGGACCGGCTGAAAATGCTGCGCCGCTATGCCAGCGACTTGCTGTGGGCGCTGTGCATCGGCGCGGCGCTGGCTACCGCGCTGGGGTTTGTCATCGCCCGCTACAGCATCCGGCAACTGCGTTCGGTGGCCGGCAAGGCCAACGACATCAGCACCAACCGCCTCAACACCCGCTTGTCGGTGCGCGATGCGCCGGTCGAATTGCGCGAGCTGGGCCTGGCCTTCAACGCCATGCTGGACCGGCTCGAAGACGGCGTGCAGCGCCTGTCCGGCTTTGCGGCCGACCTGGCGCACGACTTGCGCACGCCGCTCAATACGCTGATGCTCGAAACCCAGGTGGCGCTGTCGCACCCGCGCAGCAACGAGGAGTACCAGGCGCTGCTGGTGTCGAACGCCGAAGAATATGAACGGCTGGCGCGCATGATCGAAAACACGCTGTTCCTGGCGCGGGTCGACAACGCCCGGATGGCGCTGCAGCGCGAACGGCTGGAGCTGGATGGCGAACTGCGCCGCATCCATGATTATTTCGAGATGCTGGCCGACGACGCCGGCGTGCGCCTGATCGTCGAAGCCTCCGCCATCGTGCTGCACGTCGATCCGGTGCTGTTGCAGCGCGCGGTCGGCAACCTGGTGTCGAACGCGATCCGCCACACCCCGCGCGGCGGCGCGGTGAGCCTGTCGGCGCGCCGGGTCGGCAATGGCGTGGAACTGGCGGTCAGCAATAGCGGGGCCGGCATCGCGGCCGTGCACTTGCCGCACATTTTCGACCGTTACTACCGGGCCGACCCGGCGCGCGGCGCGGCGTCCAGCTCGGCCGGCCTGGGATTGGCCATCGTGCGCGCCATCATGACCCTGCACGGCGGCACGGTGCGCGCCGACAGCCCGCCGGGCGGCGGGACCACGTTTTTCTTGCTGTTCAAGGATGCTTGAAAGCTGCTTCAACCTTCCTGCACGATATCGATCGCCAGCTTGCCCTGCGCACTGCCATCGCTGGCGGCATGGTAGGCGCCGGCGATGCCGTCGAGGCCGAAGCGGCGCGGGTCGGTGCGGATCGTGACCTTGCCCGCTTCGATCAGGCCGGTCGCTGCGCGCAGGATGGCGCCGTGGCTGGCGCGGCCTTTGCCGCTCAGCAGCGGCAGCAGCGTGAAGACGCCGGAATAGGTGGCGGCGCGGAACGACAGCGGCGCCAGCGCATGGGTGCCCCAGCCCAGGCAGCTGACCACGTGGCCGCCGTACAGGCGCGCGGCGCGGAACGCATGATCCAGCGTGGCGCCGCCGACGGTGTCGTAGACGATGTCGTAGCCGTTGCCGCCGGTGTATTGCTCGACATACTCCGGCGGCGTGAGGTTTTCGTAATCGATGGCGGTGGCGCCGGCCGCTTCGATCGCCGCCTTGCTGGCGGCCTTGCCGGTGGCGTACACGGTGGCGCCGAAGGCGCGCGCCAGTTGCACCGCGATGTGGCCGACGCCGCCGGCGCCGCCATGCACCAGCACCGTGTCGCCGGTCTGGACCCGGGCCCGGTCGACCAATCCTTCCCATGCGGTGATGAAGATCAGCGGCACGGTGGCCGCCTCATGCATCGACATGTTGGCCGGCTTGATGGCCAGCAGGTCGGCGTCGAACGCGCCGTATTGCGCCAGCGTGCCCGGCACGCCGCCGACGCCGCCGGCCATGCCGTAGACTTCATCGCCGGGCTTGAACTGGCTGACGCCGGGACCGACCGCTTCCACCACGCCGGCCACGTCGATGCCGGGTATCGACGGCAAAGTCACCTTGGCGTGCGCCGCCTGGCCGGCGGCGATCTTGAGGTCGAGCGGATTGATGCCGCTGGCGTGGATGCGCACCAGCACCTGGCCGGGGCCGGCGACCGGGCGCGCCACCTGTTTTAATGGGATCGGGGCGCCGAAGGTTTCCAGCACGGCGGCGGACATGGTTTGATGGTTAAGATGGTCGGACATGGCAGCTTTCCTGGTAGTGGCGCCGGACGGAATGTGCGGCGGCCGATGCAGGCAGTGTAGGTCGTTCTGGGCAGCAGAAAAACCGGCCTGGCAGGGATGCACTATTTCGAAAACGTAAATAATCGCTAGAATAGGCGTTTCATCATCAATCGAAAGCGCCGCCATGGATCGTCTGGACGCCTTGAAGGTATTTTGCGCAGTGGTCGAGTCGGGCGGGTTCAGCAAGGCGGCCGGCAAGCTGGGCATTTCAACCTCGTCGGTGACCAACCAGGTCGCCGCGCTGGAACAGCATTTTCATGCCCGCCTGCTGAACCGCACCACGCGCAGCATGTCGTTGACCGACGAGGGCCGCCAATGCCATCAACACGCGCTGCGCCTGCTCGGCGACATGGCCGAACTGGAAAGCAGCTTGCAGCAGGCGGCCGGCACGCCGTCCGGCGGTTTGCGGGTCGACCTGCCGAGCAGCATCAGCCGCAACCTGGTGGCGCCGGCACTGCCGCGCTTCCTGGCCGCCTATCCCGGCATCAAACTGCGCCTGACCGTCAGCGACCGCATGATCGACATGGTCGAGGAGGGTGTCGACGTGATGGTGCGCATCGGCGACCTGGCCGATTCCAGCCTGGTCGCGCGTTGCCTGCTAAAAATGGAATATATCTGCTGCGCGTCGCCGGACTTCGTCGCCCGGCATGGCGCGCCGGACACGCCGGACGACCTGGCGCGCTTGCCGTGCCTGAATTTCCTGTACCCGAAATCGCGCCAGGTACGGCAGTGGATGTTCCGCCATGATGGCGCGCACGGCGGCCAGCCGTATCCGCAGACGCCGCCCGGCATCATCGATTTCGACCATATCGAATCGATGATCACCGCCGCGCAGGCCGGTTGCGGCATCGTGCAGGCATTGTCGGTGTCGGTGCTGGAGCCGATCCGCGACGGCACGCTGCTGCCGCTGCTGCCGGCCTGGCGCAGTCCCGGCCCGGACGTATCGGTGCTGACGCAGGCGCGCCATCATCGCGCCGCCAAGGTCAAGGTGTTTGTCGATTTTCTTGCCGAGTTATTTCAGAAAGTCGCATGACATCGATCAAGTCAGGCAGGCGCGGCTGGGCAGCGGATGCCCAGCCGCATGCAAGTCATCTCAAGGCTTCAGATTCTTGAAGATGTTGGCGGCAAACGCCAGTACGCTGACCGCGGCGACGATCTGCGATACCACCAGCACCGGTAACACCTCGAGGTGGCCGAATAAAAGAAAACCCAGGGTCACCATCATGACCGGCAGCGCCAGATTCATGGTCCAGAAATGAAATTTCGCCAGGCGGCTTTGTCCAGCCTTCGGAAATACGCTGTAAATCAAGCCCGCCAGCGCCATGCTGGCCCAGCCCAGCAAATTCACATGCGCGTGCACCGGCTGCAGCGTCAGGTTTTCGCTGGCCCCCATTCCGATGCCTATCGCGATACCGATAATCAAATAGACGACCGCCACCTTCAACCAGATCACCCCCGCCATGGACGGGGGGGCGAATGGGGCGCGTAATTCGTGTTGCATGTAAGCTCCATCAAAAAAAAGCATAGGAAAATAAGTTCCAAATAGAAACTTAAATTTACCATGTGCAATTAAGTATAGCAGCTCCCTAGGGCTTTTCTGGGCTTTTCGCAGCTGCATCAATGTGTTTGTTTCGGGTGTTGCTTATATTCTGCCGGGCTGTATTTTGGTGCGATGGAGTGATGCGGATTAACGCTGCATGACGGAAGAAAAACGGTGTGTATCGATGTAATTGTCGATGCCGATATCGACGCAACTTCAAGCGTACTGCCAGCCAGGGGCGAGTGCGCTATTTTTGAGTGTTGAGCGGCCGGATTACTTGATCAGCGCCAGCGCATCCCGAAAGCGCGGGTGGCGGCAATCGCGCAGCCATTCAAAGGCCAGCATTTCCACCGTCACCAGTTGCGCGCCCAGCTTGTCCAGCCGGGCCAGCGCCGCATCGCGGTCGCTGGCCTTGCGCGAACCGACCGCGTCGATCGCAATAAAGACCTGGTAGCCCAGTCCGATCAGCCCGACCGCTGTTTGCAGCATGCAGACGTGGGCTTCGCAGCCGGTCACGACGATGCTGTTGCGGCCGGCCGGCAGCAGTTCCTGCAAGCCGTCGGCGCAGGCGCCGAAATGGTGCTTGTGCAGCGTGTGCCGGCACAGTGCCGCGATGGCTGGCGCGTTCGGCCCCAGCCTGGCGGGATTTTGTTCGGTGCCCAGCACCGGCACGTCGAGCAGGCGGGCGATGCCGGCCAGCCGGATATTCTGGGCCAGCACCGCATCCGCGTCGTGTATCGCCGGCATCAGCCGGCCTTGCAAGTCGACGATCACCAGCACCGATTGTTTTGCATCGATCAGCATGCATCATGCTCCTGTCGTTTTTTTGCCGCGCCTGGCACAGCGGCGTATGGTTCAGGGCAGCGCCTGCGCCGCCGCCAGTTCGGCCCGCGCCTTGTCAAGCTTGCCCTGCAATTTGGCGATCTTCTTTGGCGAACGGTTTTGCGATTGCGCCAGGCTCAGCGCCTGTGCGGTTTGATTGACCTTGTTTTGCGCCTTGATCACCTTTTCATTGTGTTTTTTATCGACGTCGTCGTCGCGGCAATTGGCATTGACGGCGTCCAGCGCCGCCGTCAAGCCGGCCAGCCGCTCCGGCTGGCCTTCCGCCTGGCGTATCTGTTCCCTGACTGCCTCGCGCTTGGCGGCGCAGCCGGCCAGCCTGGTTTCGGCGTGGGTCTCTGCTATGGAGCACACCATGGCGCTGGCCAATAAGGCAGCGCTGATGGCCTTCGACGGTGTTTTCACGATGGTCTCTCCCGATAACGTTGAGGTGATCGTAGAATAACAAAGAAAGCACTCACTGCAACGTTTTCCGCCAAATACAGGCGCCGCTGGATGGCGCCATTTGAGCCGTGATATGATATTTGTTATCGATAACAATTCTTTGACGAGACATTAACATGAATCCTGATTTCCGTTCGCGCGAGATGCTGCTGGAGCATATCGGCGACACCATGCGTTTTTATCATCCGCGCTGCATCGACGCCAGCGGCGGGTTTTATCATTTCTTCATGGATGACGGCAGTATCTACGACGAAAGCACGCGCCACCTGGTCAGCAGCACCCGTTTCATCTTCAATTTCGCGATGGCTTACCGCCAGTTCGGCAAGCCGGAATACCTGGAAGCGCTGCGCCATGGCCTCGCTTTCCTGCGCGATGTGCACCGCGACGCCGATAGCGGCGGTTATGCGTGGCAGCTGGCGTGGCAAGACGGTAAAAAGACTGTCCTCGACGGTAACAACCACTGCTACGGCCTGGCCTTCGTGCTGCTGGCGTATGCGCACGCGCTGCAAGCCGGCATCCCGCAAGCGCGCGCTTATATCGATGAAACCTTCGAATTGATGGAGCAGCGTTTCTGGCAAGCGGATTTCGGCCTGTACGCCGACGAAGCGAGCGCCGACTGGGGCACGCTGGACGCCTACCGCGGCCAGAACGCGAACATGCATACCTGCGAAGCGATGCTGGCGGCGTTCGAAGCGACCGGCGAAGCGCGTTTCCTGCACCGCGCCGAAACGCTGGCGCACAACATCACGGTGCGCCAGGCGGCGCTGGCCGGCGGCATGATCTGGGAACATTACAAGCCGGACTGGTCGGTTGACTGGGAATACAATCTGCACGACAAGAGCAATATCTTCCGTCCGTGGGGTTACCAGCCGGGCCACCTGACCGAGTGGGCCAAGCTGCTGCTGATCATGGAACGCCACGCCGCCTGGCTGGCCGGTTCGCCGGACTGGCTGGCGCCGCGCGCCAAACAGTTGTTCGACATCGCGCTGGACAAGGCCTGGGATGCCGAACATGGCGGTATTTTTTACGGCTTCGGCCCGCAAGATGAAATTTGCGACAGCGATAAATACTTCTGGGTGCAAGCCGAGAGTTTTGCCGCCGCCGCCGTGCTGGCCGCGCGCACCGGGGAAGACAAATACTGGAATGCCTACGACAAGATATGGGACTACAGCTGGCGGCACTTTGTCGACCATGAATATGGCGCGTGGTACCGCATCCTGAGCGCCGACAATAGCAAGCACACGCAAGAAAAGAGCCCGGCCGGCAAGGTCGATTACCACACCATGGGCGCCTGTTATGAAGTGTTGAACGTGATCGGCGGTGCGCAATGACGACGGTAAATGGCTTGCCAAGTTTCGTATCGGCCGGAGAAGCGCTGACCGACATGCTGCGCAGCGGCGCCGAGCAGTGGACCAGCCAGGTCGGTGGCTCGACCTGGAATGTGGCGCGGGTGATGGCGCGCCTCGGCGTGCCGAGCGCCTTCGCCGGCGCGGTCAGCCGCGATGTGTTCGGCGATGCGCTGGCCCGCGCCACCGAAGCGGCCGGCCTGGACATGCGCTTCCTGCAGCGCTACGCCAAGTCACCCTTGCTGGCGATCGTGCATGAACTGAGTCCGCCGCAATATTATTTCATCGGCGACGACAGCGCCGACCTGCATTTCGACGCATCGCTATTGCCTGAGCAGTGGCGGCAGCAGGCCTTGTGGGTGCATTTCGGCGGCATCAGCCTGGCGCGCCAGCCGCTGGCCGGCAAGCTGGTGGCGCTGGCGCAGCAATTGAAGGCGGCCGGTGTCAAGATCAGCTACGACCCGAATTTCCGCGTCTTCATGGATCAGGAGTACGATGCGACCTTGCGCCGCATGACCGGGCTGGCCGACGTGGTCAAGGTATCGGACGAGGATTTGCAAGGGCTGTTCCGGCACGACGACATCGAAGCGTCGTTCGAGTTGCTGCGCAGCTGGAATCCGCAGGCGACCTATCTGTACACCCGCGGCGCGGCAGGCGCGGCGCTGTACCGGGGCGACCGCATGTGGATGGCGGCGCCGCCTGAAATCGACGTGATCGATTCGGTCGGCGCCGGCGACGCCAGCATCGGCGGCTTGCTGTACAGCCTGATGTACCGGCCGCAGCACGATGGCGGCCAGCACTTGCGCTTTGCCGTCGCCGCCGGCGCGGGCGCCTGCCTGGGCGCCGGCGCGTCGCCGCCGGCGCTGGAACTGGTCGAACGGCTGTTCGAGGCCAGCGTATTATCGTAAGCCGGAAGAGCCGCGTTCCAGCAGCGTAAATTCCAGCAGCTGGTGGCGCGCCAGCGGCGCCTTGCCGGCGCGGGCCAGACGGATTTCCTCGATGGCCAGCAGCACCGCGCCGCGCGCCATGTCGGCGATCGGCTGATGGATGGTGGTCAGTTCCGGCCAGACCGTGGTGGCGATCGGGGTGTCGTCGAAACCGCAAATGGTCAAGTCGCGCGGCACCTGCAATTGCAGGCCGTGCGCCACCGCCAGCGCGGCCGCCGCCATGTCGTCGTTGCTGGCGAAGATGGCGCTGGGCCGGTCCGCCGTTGCCAGCAGCCGGCGCGCCGCGTCCAGTCCGGAGCGGTAGGTGAAATATCCCTGCACGATCCTGTTCGCCGGCATGGCCAGGCCGGCTTCGTCCATCGCATCGAGGAACGCCTGTTGCCGCAACAGCGCCGGCGTATGTTGCGGGTCGCCCTTGATGAAGGCGATGTCGCGGTGGCCCAGCTTGACCAGATGGCGCGTCATCGCCAGCGCGCCCTGGTAATCGTCGATGCGCACCGCCGACATGCCGTGGAGCGGGCGGGCCGTAGCCACCGCCACCGCCGGCATTCTTAATTCTTTCAGTTGTTTCAGCGCGGCGGCCGAGTCGCACAGCGGCGGCGGCACCAGCACGCCGTCGGCGCCGGCCGCCACCAGCTTGCCGATCGCCGCCTGCTGGCTGGCCAAATCGTCGCAGCGTTCGAGCAGCAGCTGGCCGCCGCTCTGGCTGCACTGGTCCATTGCGCCGAGCAGGAATTCGCTGAGGAAGGCAGGGCTGGGATTGCTGTACAACAGGCCGATGCGCAAGGTGCCGCTGCGCGCCGCGCGGGCGGCCAGGTTGGGCTGGTAGTGCAGTTGCGCGATGGCGCTGTCGACCTTGTCGCGGGTCTTGGCGCTGACGCCGGCGCTGCCGGTGATGACGCGCGACACCGTCATCGCCGACACGCCCGCCAGGCGGGCGACATCGTGGATGGTGGCGCCGCCGGGAGTGGCGGGCTGCTTGGTTGCTGGCATGCGCTGGTTTGACGGTGGCGACGTCGTGATGAATTTATCGCATTATATGACGCTATGACGCCGCCGCCATCGTGTTACTCCAGGTGTCCGCCAAATTTCAGTTTGCCGCTGATGCGCATGCCGTGCTGCTGGCCCTGTTCCAGCTGGATCGCGCCGCTGCGCTGCGCGGTATCGCGCCGCGCCAGGCCGACCGACAGGATATCGAGCATCATCAATTGCAGCAGCCGCACGATCATCGGCACGAAGTTCAGGTTGCCTTCCTGGTGGTTCACGGCCAGCAGCACGTCGGCCAGCTTGGCCAGCGGCGAGCCGCTGGAGGTAATCGCCAGCACCTGCGCGCCGCAGGCGCGCGCGGCCTTGACCGCGCGCAGCAGTTCCGGCAGTTCGCCGGAACGCGAAATCACCAGCGCCACGTCGCTCGGCTTGAGCAGGCCGGCGCTCATTTCCTGCGCCTGCGGATCGGGAAAATACGTGCTGACGATGCCCAGGTTGAGCAGTTTTTGCTGCATGTCCTCGGCCACCACGCGGGCGCTGCCGACGCTGAGCAATTCGACCCGGTTGGCGTTGCGCAGCAATTCGATGGCGGCGGTCAGGGCCTTGACGTCGAGCATGTCGCGCAGCGCCAGCGCCGCCGAGGCATTGTTGCCGAGGACTTTGCGTGCCAGTTCGGCGTCGGTATCGGAAATCTCGACGTGGCAATGGGCCACCGTGATGGCGCCGCCGGTGGTCAGGCCGGACGCCAGCTTCAGCTTGAAGTCGGCCAGGCCCTGCACCCCGATCGAGCGGCAAAAGCGCATCACGGTCGGCTGGCTGACGCCGATGCGGTGGGCGATTTCGGCGATCGGCAGCGTCAGCATGGCGTTCGGCTCTTTCAAGACCCAGTCGGCCACCTTGCATTCGGAAGGACTCATGCGGCCGCGCGCCTGGCGCACGGTTTCCAGCATCGGCGCGCCGCTGTGGGCGCGTTTCAGCTTTTGCGCCAGGATCGCCGCGATGCCGAGGAAGGTCGGCAATTCGGCGATGATCAGATAGGTCGGGATTTGCGCCAGGTAGTCGTTCAGGCGGCCCTTTTGTTCGAAGCGCGCGCGGAACTGCGATTGCGCGAACAGCGGCCCGAGGCGCGGCACGATGCCGCCGCCGATATAGATGCCGCCCAGCGCGCCCAAGGTCATCGCGACGTTGCCGGCGATCGAGCCGAGGATGGCGCAAAAACATTCGATCGATTCGAGGCAGACCGCGCATTCGCCGCTGAGCGCGCGGCTGGTGATTTCCGCCGCCGCCAGCGGTTGCACGTCGGGCTTGCCGGCCCGTTCGGACAGCGCGCGGTAAATCAATTCCAGGCCGCGTCCGGACGCCAGCCGTTCGGCCGACACGTGCGGCAGTTCGCGCCAGGCGAAGGCCAGCACGTCCATTTCGCGCTGGTCGCACGGCGCAAAGCTGACGTGGCCGCCTTCGCTGCCAAGCGCGATCCAGCGGTCTTCGGCCGGGATCATGCCGGACACGCCGAGGCCGGTGCCCGAGCCGAGCAAGCCGATCACGCTGTCGGCGCGGGCAATGCCGCCGCCGATCTGCAGCCGCTGGTCGGTGCGCAAGTGGGGCAGGGCCATCGCCAGCGCGGTAAAGTCGTTGACCACTAATAAGGTATCGAGGCCCAGCGCGGTGCGCATTTCCTCGATCGAGAAAAACCAGTGATGGTTCATCATCTTGATGACGTCGTCGTCGATCGGGTTGGCGATCGCGATGGCGGCGTGGCGCACGCGGGCCGCGCCGACCGCCTTGGCTTCCGCGCTGTCCATATAGGTAGTGATGGCGTCGAGCAGCGTAGCATAGTCGTCGCAGGGCAGCACGGCGACCGCTTCCAGGTGGCCTTGCCGGGTTTCCAGCACGAAGCGCGCGTTGGTGCCGCCGATGTCGGCCAGCAGGCGCGGACCGTCGCTGAAGCGCTCGGACGGATCGCCGATGGCGGTGTCGATTTTCTCGTCTATTTTCATGGGATTTTTTTTGTCTCTTCCTGCGCTATGTCAACGCATGGGTTTTTTGGCCGCTTTGGCGGCGCTGTTTGTTATGGGCAAAAACCAAGGATTCTAAGTCTTATCTTGTCGCCGTGCATAGCTAAACACGGCGCTGCTACTCGGTGCGCAACACAGTTTACGTGGCAAAAAACTACGCAATCAAGCTTATCCCGAAAAGTCGTAGGATTACAACATAATCTGTTGATATTTGTTCGTAGTATAGTTACTATATCTCTGTCGGAAATGATTCTGGCCAGTAAATTCCAAAATGGAATTACTAGATAAAAAATAATTCACCGAGGAGACACACCATGCTGCATCGCACGATGTTGAAAGCGTTACCTGCCGCCCTGACTTTAGCCG